>DAICZM010000156.1 GCA_027311145.1 Ktedonobacterales bacterium | reverse complement strand
ATCACGGCCTCACAGATTTCTAGAGCAAAATCCACCTCGGTCGAGGCAAAACTTTCGGGGGAATACTGGAAGGTGATATCTGTGCCGGGGAGAGTGGGAAGCAGGTCTTTGACCAGGCGTGTGCTGCGCGTAGCGATATCGATGATACTCGGCTTATCCAGGCCGAAGACGATGCGCCGCTGCGCAGGTGAGGTTGAGTTGTACAGGTGAACAATGGCTTTTTTGATACCGCGCAGAGACTCGAATGTGCGCAAGATCAACTCTTCGCGGGCCTGTACCAGTACCTGTACAGTCACGTCGTCGGGGATGCGATCTTCCTCGATCAGGCGACGAATGAAATCAAACTCGATCTGGGAAGAGGCGGGAAAACCGATCTCGATCTCTTTAAAACCAACATTGACGAGCAGATCGAACATCTCCAGTTTTTGCTTGACGCCCATCGGAATCGGCAAGGCCTGGTTGCCATCGCGCAGATCAACGCTGCACCAGATGGGAGCTTGCTCAATGGTGTGCGACGGCCACTGGCGGTCAGGCAGGTCGATAGAGGGGAAGGGACGATATTTAGTGATTGGTCCTCGTTGCATCGGCATGAGTACTTGCTCCTTTGTTGTGTACATCTTTGTGATGTGTTACCTGTTGGACAAATAGCATATCCTTGCGGTTATTTGCCAACCTGACAGCAGACATAAAAAATGGCTGTGGAGATTCTGCCACAGCCAGTGTGAAAAGCACAAAAAGCCGTGAGCGTTTCATGTCGCTCACGGCCTATGCTGGTATCTTGCGATATGTTAATGCGGAAACGTTCTCGGTACAACATTGATCGCAAAGCCCTGAGCGACGCATCTAAGGGATAGAAGCTCAAGTAGGCTGCTCTTACGGAGAAGAGTCGCGTGTCTCTGTGTCATACGAGAAAGATATCCTTTCCTACGCATTGTCGTTGTGTTCTGTAAAGGTTACGCTACTACTGTATCACTCTCACCAAGATTTGTCAATGCTTGCACGGAAGCAATATCGCGTTTATTCATCAAGCTCATCCTCGACACCCGCTTCGGCAAAAGGGGACGATGAACGAATAGCCATACATGTCCTCCCTTCAGACTCTATTGTATAATACCATTAAAAATCCTGTCAGAGAGAGCCGTTTTCTGCTCTTATCTCTGCGCGGATTGCAATACTTGTCGTGATGGGAATTATGAGTAAACAGAATTATCCGGTTACGCCAGCAGTACGTCTCTTGCGCGAAAAACAGATTGCGTTTGAGCCACATCTCTATCCTTATGAAGAGCATGGAGGAACACAGCATGCTGCTGAGACGCTTCAAGTTCCAGAACATGCGGTTATCAAGACATTGGTGATGCAGACGGACACGCGCTCGCCACTGTTAGTGCTGATGCATGGTGACTACGAAGTCTCAACGCGCCAGCTTGCTCGTGCGCTCGGCGTTCGCCAGATCACACCGTGTGATGTCACTACTGCGCAGAAATACACGGGCTATCTTGTCGGTGGTATCAGCCCATTTGGCACACGCACAACGCTGCCTGTCTATGCGGAAGCGGGCATTTTCGCCCTTGAACGCATCTATATCAACGGTGGCAAGAGAGGCTTTCTGATCGCCATCACGCCTGCCGAGCTGCGTACAGCATTGCCAGTACAAGAGGTCGAGGTTGCAACAAAAGAATCAGCATAAACAAAGCCTGTTCTCGGCTGCAAGAGAACAGGCTTTCGATCTACCTATCTTTTAGCGGCGCATTGAGCGATCATCGCCTTGCTGTGGTTGCTGGGGATAGCCGGGCTGTTGCGGGTACGGCGGCTGGCCCCAGGTCTGTTGTGGTTGCTGGGGATAGCCGGATTGCGGCGACTGCGGTGGTTGTCCCCACGTTTGCTGTCCTTGATTGGGAGGCTGTTGGCCCCATTGCTGCGGCTGCATAGGAGGCTGACCCCATTGCTGCGGCTGCTGACCTCGCTGTGGCGGCTGCTGCGGCTGCATAGGAGGCTGTTGGCCCCATTGCTGTGGCACGGGTTGGCCCCACTGCTGGGGAGCCTGCGAAAACTGCTGGGGCTGATTGGGAAACTGACCCCATTGTGGCTGTGTAGCAGTAGGTTGTGCGGGCTGGCCCCAGGCTTGTGCAGGTGTGGTAGCGGCTTGTTGACTTCGTGCGGCAGCGGCGACACGGGCTTTTTTGTCATTGTTGAGATGCCGCCAGACGTAGAGTACAATCAGAAGGACAACGACCACGAGGATTACAATATCAAGACTATGGAAGATGGGGCTAAGCCTACTCAGGTTATTGCCAAGTATCAGGCCGAGGTATGCCAGACCCAGGCTCCAGGGAAACGAGCCTAAAAAGCTATAGATGCAAAACTTGACGAAAGGCATCTTGGCAATGCCGGCTGGCAACGAAATATAGGTACGCACGACAGGCAACAGGCGGGAGAAAAAGGCGGTTGTGCTTCCCCACCGCTGGAAAAACTGATCAGCTTTATCAGCATCATGCTGAGAGATCAAGACATAACGCCCATACTTGAGCATCAATGGGCGGCCACCGGCATAACCGATGCCATAAGCGGCAATCGAGCCAAGCAAACAGCCGATAGCCCCAGCGAGAGCAACCAGTATTAAAGCGGTGGTCGTGCTGGTCCCTTGCAAAATCTTATGGCTGGCAATCATGATACCAGCGAGTGGCATAACAATTTCACTAGGTAGAGGAATACAACAACTTTCAAGAGCCATAGCCAGAATGATGCCGACTAGACCAGTTGAGATATAGAGATTTGTAATTAATTGAGTCAACATATCAGTCAAATGTGTTAACAACGAGATGGCCTCCTTCACAAACGGACGCATTTGCCCCACTATACCATACTTTACGCCTGGAAACTAGCGCAGGTAACAAAAAAAGCTTGGCAGTAGTACAAAGCTATTCTTCGTCAGGCTGTGGCAGGCGCGAAGAACGCCTGACGGGGGGGGTTGCGTCAAGTTGCTGGGCTAATTGTTGGCGCAAGGGATCATCTGCGTAGAGATAGGGGGCACGCCGTAGCAAGGTATGCTGAATCGGTCCTGTTTCTTCGGCAGGCGTTGGCTGCTCGTGAATATGTGTATTGCGCGTCAGGTGACCGGTATGCAAGTCGGTCTGGCGCACGGGACCGCTCTGCGTTGGCTGGCCCGGCAAATAATCGGTCTGCGGCTCAGATTGCCGAGGCTGAGGGGCAGCGGGCAGAAAACGTTGAGCATTGGCAGAGCGCGCAGGGGCATCAATGATACGCCGCGTAGGGGCTTGCTTCTGCTCAGTGGCAGGCGGGCGTTGCACGCGCTGTTGCTTACTACGTGTGCGCTGCTCTTCGATGATGGCGTTTAAAGGAAGCGAGGAGAGACGGCGAGTGGTGTGTGAGGGCGGCATAGCATCCTCACCATCTTGCTGTACGGCCTCACGTCTGGCTTCACGCAAGGCAGCGGCTTGCAACAAACTGCGTTCAGAGCCAGGCTGGTAGCCATGGAAACCGGGATAGTTGATCTTACGGGTAACACGCCGCTCCGTGTTGTCTTTGGCCCTGAGAGGTGGGGCGGGCCGCTGGGCAACGTCGGCATCCAGTTGGTAGGTACTGCTGCCATAAACCAGAGGACGACGAGCATTTTCAGCTTTTTGGACGGTCATAGAGGACGCAGGGGCGGGTAGATTGCGTGTTGGCGGGCGCAATTCATCCTCATAGGCATAAAGGGCTTGGCGGCGTTGCATCGGCTCGGCATCGCTGCGATAGTCATCGAGCAAGACGGTTTCTTGGGCCCTAGGTGCAGGCATACGGGTAGGATGGGTATAGACAGGCCCATATTCATGTGTTTGGGCTAATTGCATCTCTTCCTGCACGTCAGCGCGCACTTGTTCATCATGGCGGCGCGAGAGATAGGAGAAAACGGTAAGGGAGATAGGGATACTCAGAAGAAGGGCTGCCAGTCCACCAATTAAGCCACCAAGCACCCAGGAATTGAGGGTATTTCCATACCAAAGGACGACAGCAGCACCTGCAATCAGCACTAATGCCGCAGCAACAGCCTTCATTGCGCATCCTTTCTAAGCAGCATCCACAATTCATCCAGATTTTATGCATAAGATTTAGACAGTGATGGTGAATAATACACCACACAACCTGAGTATACCAGAACAATGCGCAGACTACAAGAGGGAGTGAGAAGATTCAGCCGCAAAAGTGAGGAATAGCGGCATGGACTCAACAGAGCCAAAAGGCAGCAAAAGGAGTTGATGAGCCAAACAGGACACATATGTTCCCGGCTGCCTTATTGAAAGTCACAAAGGATAACCAGCTTATGCCACATTCCCGTACTGGCGGAAAATGGCAATCACCTTGCCTTGGATCTCCCATTCACGGTCCCAGATACTTTTGGGAATGAGAATCGGCTCTAATAAAGAGTTGGCGGGCTGGAGGCGCACGCGGTCATGCTCTTTTTCCTGGAAGAAACGTTTGAGCGTCGCGCTGCCTTGCACGCCATCTTGCATGTGGACAGCGACCACGATATCGCCATTCTGGCAAGTCTGTTGCTGCTTAATCACGACATAGTCACCATCGCAGATATGTTCTTCAATCATCGAGCGGCCCTTGACCACGAGAGCATAAGCATTTTCGTTATCAATGCCACTATGGCCAATATCAATCGTCCTCTGCTCTGTATTAGGGAAGATATCGAGTGGTTCGCCGGCAGCAATCGCCCCAATCACAAACACGCCTTGTGGCGGTGACATTTTATCGGTTAACTTAATGCCACGACTCTTCTTAGCCTGGCGAGCAATCAAGCCTTTTTTCTGGAGCATGGTCAGGTGGTAGTCAACATGGCCGGTGCTGCCGATACCCAGGGCCTGGCCGATCTCGCGGTTTGTAGGGGGCATACCCTCACGCTGCATGTATTGTACAATGAATTTATACATGCGATTCTGCATTTCGCTGGTCTGCTCTGAAGATGACATAATGCGTTCTCTTGCCTTTCTACGCAGGTTGTACAAAGACATCCCACCGACTACTTAGAACAACTATTCAAAATACATCATACCATACCATCGCAGCAGAGACAAGACTTTTTTGAACGAATTTTCTGAACATACCTCGGATCGCGCGCGAGAAGCAAGGAAGTTTCTGCTTTTTCACAGAAAAGGACTTGGCATTAGGGGTATGTTTTGCTATACTCGATTTAGAAGCTAGGATGTAGAGCAGGGGAAGGCAATGCAGCACGAGACCTTGCAAGGAAAGTGGTTTGGACTTACAGCTATTGTTGCGTCCCATACGCAGATAGGTGTACAATAAGGGCGTCGGATATTCGACGGACGTGGACCATGAAAGAGAGAGTCAAATAACATGGTTGAGATGACAGTTGAGAGCGTGCGAATCAATCTGGCTACGCAACAGCGAGTGGTCATCTTGAAAGCAACACAGCAAGAACGCTATCTTTTCGTCTGGATAGCGCACGCGGAAGCATATGCGATTGCCGTCGAACTTCAAGGAACAACCTCACTGCGCCCACTCACTCATGATCTGCTCAAAAATGTGATAGGGGAGTTGGGGGCAAAGATTGTCAGCATCGTGATCTCCGATTTAATTGACGATGTTTTTTACGCACGCATTATCCTCGATGTAGCGGGGCGGCATGTAGAGATCGACTCGCGCCCTAGCGATGCTATCGCGCTGGCAGTCCGTGCCAAAGCCACCATCTTTGTCGAAGAGAGTGTGCTGGACCGCGCTGGAGTCGTGTTAGCCACCAACGAAGAGTCACAAACGCCACGTGCGCGTGGAGAGCAAAAACGCTCAGCCGCTGAGTCTGATGCAGATAATCTCGATGCCTACCGCGACTTCATCAATAGTCTGGACGTGCTAGACGAGTTTGGCAAAGAATAGCCACTAGAGCCAAGCCTTTAAGAGTTTAACCAGGAGCCGCGATATTAATCCGTATACCAGGATTGCCAGCAACGTATAGAATTCGATGTTGATGGTAATGGGTAGTTGTATGCTCTGAAACAGCCACGTGAACGGCCAAATGAAGAGGTTACTGATGAGGTAGATGAGGCCGACCCAGGTGGTATCAGCGGACAAAGCGATAATTTTTAAGACGAAACGCACGAGCAGCAGCAGTTGCACAGCCACAAAACACAGCCCAACAAGATGCGGTATCACGCTGCGTTTCTGCCCTTTTGACGCAGAAGAGGGTGTTGCCGGGCGTTGCCCAGGTCGCTCTGGCAAATAGGGATAGACAGATGGTAAGCCATCTGCTTGTGCAGGAGCCGGGGGCAAGGTTGGATAGCTCAGCGGCGGTTTTGGCAAGACCAGCGGCGGCGGCGGGAGTGGCAGAGTTGGTTCATGAGGGGTTGTCGCTTCATCCGCAAAAGCGGATGCAGGCAACGGGGGCAACGGTTCAGTAGGTTCGCTATGTTCGTCCATCATTTCTTGCTCTTGCTTATGGTCTTATAACCATTGCTTCATCGTGTATTCTGCGACGGCCGCAATATCTCACGATCTTACAACACACAGGCACGCTCTACGATACATGACGCGCTCTTCCTCATTCTATTATCGGCTCCTGGGCATAACGCTGGAGGAGATCAGCATGTGTCTCACGGCGTTCCATCAGTAGACAAGCATGTTCCGCCACCAATACTACGGCGGGGCGCGGCACGAGGTTGTAATTGCTTGCCATCGGGAGACAATAGGCTCCCGCTGTAGGCAGTAGCAACAACTCATCGGCCTGCATACGCGGCAGTGTGACCCGCTCAATTAAGATGTCGCCAGACTCACAATAGCGTCCTGCCACACACACATGCTCTTCCGGTTCAGCAAAAGCGCGTTCAGCAGGAATTGCGGTATAGTGCGCGCCATATAATGCCGGACGAATATTGTCAGCCATACCGCCGTCTACAAACAGATAACGTGTCCCGCCGGGTGTCACTTTGCGTGCGCCAACGCGATAGATAGCAACGCCAGCCCGCGCAATCAGTGAGCGACCCGGTTCAAGCACCAACGTTGGGGCCGGCAAGGCAAGCCCTAAGCTTGTCAGCGTATGGTTCATGCACTGCTCAAGAGCCTGCGCCAGCAATTCTACAGGCGGCATCTGCGGCTCGTCAAGCGTCTGAACGCCCCAACCACCGCCAGGACTTACCTCTTGCGGCCACCAGGCACGCTCCTGATAGAGACCCGCCGCCAGTTCTAACAGGCGTTGCAAGGTCAGCTGATAGGGTTCGACAGCGCGCAGCATTGTGCCACTATGCGCATGTAGGCCGACCAGTTCCACGACCTGCTCATCCAATATACGGAGCAGAGCAGCGCGCGCTTCACCAGTACGCAAAGCAAAACCAAACTTGGCGGAGGCGTGTCCGGTTTGCAAGTAGCGATGTGTCTTGGTCTCTACTTCGGGAGCGACGCGCAGCAAGACACGCGGACGTACAGCCAGTTCGCGGGCAAGACGTGTCAGCAACGTGAGTTCATGCTCATTATCTAGCACAATGCGCCCCACACCCAATTGAAGAGCCAGACGCAGTTCTTCCGCGCTTTTGTTATTGCCGTGAAAAGCAATGCGTTCCATCGGCATTTGCCCCAATTGCGCAACCAACAGTTCGCCTGCGGAGACCACATCCAGTCCAAACCCTTGCGCAGCCATCAGAGCCACAAGAGGAGGGGCAAGATAGGCTTTGCCGGCGTAGAGGATGCGGACAGGAGAGGCATGATAAGCAGCACGAAAGGCGCGTTGATAGTCACGGCACGCGGCTTCAATGGTTGCGCGATCAAAGACATAGAGGGGTGTGCCATACTGCTGAGCAAGAGCAGGCACGGCATGTCCGGCAATGGCAACAACCCCTTGAGGCGAAAGAGTGGTTGATGTGGGCAATAAAGACCAAAGAGCAGGAGCAATACTGGACACCAGTGTTATCCTTTCTCGACGCTATGCTTCCTAAAGAAAGAGACGCTTCTCTTTGGGAAAAGCATACAACATCCTATTCAGTGCGTGGTACGGTATGTTAGAATAGGGCGGAAATGTCGCAACATTAGGAAAAGGTGGTTTGATGACACAGCTCGACAATCGCAGCGCGGAGCAGCAGGGGGCACACGAAGCCAAAACGCCACGCCTGCGCTTCGCACCCAGTCCTACCGGTTTTCAGCATATCGGAGGCTTCCGCACGGCCCTCTTTAGCTGGCTCTATGCCCGCCACTGCGGAGGCCAATTCATCCTCCGCATCGAAGATACAGACACGACGCGCACAGTAGAGGGTGCGGTTGACGATCTTCTGCAAGGGATGGCATGGCTCGGCATGGACATTGACGAGGGGCCAATGATTGGCGGTCCTTATGGTCCCTATTACCAGACACAGCGCAAAGCACTGCATCAGTATTATGCGCAACAGCTAATCGCGTCCGGCCATGCCTACCGCTGTTACTGCACGCCAGAGCGTTTAGAGGGCATGCGCAAGGAACAGGAGGCAAAAAAGTTGCCCCCACGCTATGATCGCCATTGCCGCTATCTCAGCGCGGAAGAGCGCGCCAAGCAAGAGGCGAGTGACCACACGTATACGGTGCGCTTCGCCATGCCGCTAGATGGTGAGACGGTGGTGCATGACGAGTTACACGGGGACATGGTGTTCAAAAATAGCAATTTGGACGATATGATTATCCTCAAGTCGAATGGTCTGGCCCCCTACCACCTCGCGCACCTGGTGGACGATCACTTGATGAACATCACGCACGTCCTACGCGGTGAGGATTGGATTTCGAGCGCACCACTACATATTCAGATTTATCGGGCACTCGGCTGGGAGCCACCGCTGCTCTACCACGTCTCAAATATTCTGGGCAAAGACAAGAAGAAACTCAGCAAACGGCGCAATGCTCCCTCGTGGTCTGATTTCCAGCGCGAGGGCTACTTGCCGGAAGCCGTGTTCAATTTTATGGCCCTGCTCGGCTGGTCTTATGACGATAAAACCGAGATTTTTACCCGCGAGGAACTGATCCGCGCCTTCACACTGGAGCGCGTTGGCATCGCCTCTGGCATCTATGACCCCGATAAAATTCTCTGGATGAATGGCTACTATATTCGCCAACTTCCGCTAGACGAGCTGGTGCGGCGCACACTGCCCTATCTGGAGCGGGCGGAGAGCGAGGGCGGATTGCCAGAGGGCATTGAGCGACCACTCGATATCGCCTACACGAGTCGGGTGCTACACCTGGAGCATGAACGACTCAAAACGTTGGGTGAGGCGGCCCAGGTCGTCTCCTTCTTCTATGAGCAGGAGATCAGCTATGACACGGCGATGCTGATACAGAAGGGCATGGACGCGGCCAAAACACGCCATGCGCTGGAGAAGGCCCGCGACCTACTGGCCAGTCTGCCAACGTGGGAACATACCGTCATGGAGACGCCCATGCGCGAGCTGGCAAAGGAGCTTGAGCTGAAAGTCGGGCAGCTTTTCGGAGCTGTGCGGACCGCCGTGAGCGGGCGCGTGGCCACACCACCACTCTTTGAGATGATGGAAGT
>DAICZM010000155.1 GCA_027311145.1 Ktedonobacterales bacterium | reverse complement strand
GTAGCGGGCATCACTCTCTACCAGATAAGAACTTTATTTGATGGCGGCTAGCCATTGGGCACAGGCAAGGACACCATGCTGTGCGATATCCGTAGGATAGCCAAAATCTTCGACATCCCACCATACGGAGAGCATCGACTGTGCCAGTCCCCAACCTCGCACACGCGCACGTTCAATGCCGAGAACTTCTGAGAGCAGGTCCACGCGGCGCGCCAGCACACGCGCTGGGTCTGGATAGTGCAGCAACCGAGGCAAGGGGTTATGCAGCATGGTTCCCACCTCATAGGCCGCCTCGCCAATCAAGCCCTTCGGGTCAATTGCCAGCCAACCACGCTGCTGTGAGTACAAAATATTCTCGTGGTGCAGATCGCCGTGCAGCAGTAACAATGCATCCATTGACGCGCTCAATTCGGTAAAGAGTGATTCCGCTTCCTCTAAAAGCGCACGCGGAAAGGGTCCAGTCCCGCCCTGGTAATGCTCTCGCAAGCGCACAAAACCTTTGCCCCAATCCTGTACAGTGGGGAATGGATGCTCGGCTGGCACGGACCGCCGCACGCTCATCATTACATCCGCAATGATAAGCGTGGCCTCTTCGTCGTCCTCGCAACTACTGAGCATCGTTCCAGGTTGCAGACGTTCCAGGAGAATGACTTCATTTTCAAGATCGTGAGCCAGCAATTGCGCGACGCCATGACCATCAAACAGACGCAATGCCTCTATCTCTTGCGCAAACTCACCCGTCGGAACCAGTGCCTTGACCACCAGCGCATTTCCACTGGTATCTACGGCAGGAGCAACATAGTGATACGACAGACCCGCAAATGGTGCGTCAATGCGTATTTGCCAGCGGTGTTCACACGTGGCAAGAATGGTGGGCAAACGCTCAAGCCAGGCACGACCCTTTTCGCCACACAGATCGATGGTATGTTGCACAAAATCAGACGGTATCACAAATTTGCGCATGCCTTCTCCTTTATGACAGGTAGGAACGCTGCATGTTTCACGTGCAACATATTAGCGCATCACCGCGCCACCATTGACGAGCAAGACCTGACCGGTGATGAATGAGGCCGAAGGTGAGGCTAGAAAAAGTGCCGCCTCTACAATGTCCTGCGGCGTTCCCCAACGTTTCAGTGGGGTGGCTTGCTCGACCTTCTGATAAAAGGTGGGCGATACATTATCAGACCACTCGTTTTCAATATAGCCCGGAGCAATACAATTGACGCGCACGCGGGGAGCATATTCAACAGCGAGGCAGCGCGTGAGGGAAATAATTGCGCCTTTGCTCATCGCGTATAACTGTCCTGAGATGCCCGCGCTTCCAGACAATGCGCCATCCCACGCAGTCGTGAGAATGCATGCACCGTCACGCAGATACGGCTCAACGCGGCGTGAGCATTGCCATGTGGCCATCACATCGACCGCCATCATGCGCTCAAAACGAGCAACCTCGCTCATGCCACTACTTTCACGTGCATTCGCACTGGCTCCAGCATTGTTCACCCATACATCAATTTCTCCAAGTGCGGCATGGGCCTCGCTCACCAGTCTAGCGCATTGCGCAACCTCGCTCAGATCAGCCTGCAACAACACGGATTGCTGGCCCATAGCGGCAAGCTCTTGGGCCAACATCTCGGCATGCTGGCGAGCATGGGCATAGTGGATGCCAACCGTCGCGCCCTGTTGCGCGAAGCCCAATGCCAGTGCGCTCCCAATGCCGCGACCCGCCCCCGTGATGACCACTTTTTTGCCCTGATACATCGCGCTCCTCATCCCTCCATGCTGTTTCACGTGCAACATTTTGCATCTACCAATTGCTCTATTATACCGCATAGGCACACCGCTATCACAAATATATCAAGAATTGTGCAAGCGTAGCACGCCACCCTATGCTCACCTTGCACCTTACATAACCACGTGATACGCTTTAGGTGGTAGAGTAACACGACGACACGAAGGTTTCACGTGAAACACTGACTACCATATTTCCCTGAACGTAAATTAGCATGGGAATGAAGGAGAAACCATTATGACACTACGTGTAGGTATCAATGGCTTTGGACGTATTGGACGTCAATCGTTGAAAGCCATGCTCGAACGCTATCCCCACGACATTGAAGTCGTTGCGGTCAATGACTTGACTGATACACAAACCAATGCCCATCTGCTGAAATATGACTCCACCTACGGGCATTTCCCCGGCGAGGTTGTGGCAACCCCCGATACGCTCGTTGTTAACGGACGCACGATCAAGGTGCTGGCACAGCGCGACCCTGCTCAAATTCCTTGGGGCGATCTGGGGGTACAAGTGGTCATTGAATCGACGGGCTTTTTCACCGATGCGGATAAAGCGGCAGCACACCTCAAAGGCGGCGCGAAAAAGGTCATTATCTCCGCACCGGCCAAAGGTGAAGATATCACGATTGTGCTCGGTGTCAACGATCACATGTACGACCCAGCCAAACATACGATTATCTCCAACGCCTCTTGCACCACCAACTGTCTCGCGCCAACCGCGAAGGTTCTCAATGACGCCTTCGGCATCGAACATGGCTTGATGAATACCATCCACTCCTACACCAACGATCAGCGCATTCTCGACCAGGTTCACAAAGACCTGCGGCGCGCACGTACCGCCGGCGCCAATATTATCCCAACCACAACCGGTGCGGCACGCGCACTGGCCCTAGTCATCCCCGAACTCAAGGGTCGTTTCGATGGCATGTCCCTGCGCGTTCCTACCGTCACCGTCTCGGTTGTCGATTTCGTCGCAACCGTCAATAAACCCGCCACCCGCGAAGCCATTAACGAGGCTTTCCAGGCAGCGGCTGCTGGTCCTCTCAAGGGCATCCTCGGCTACACCGAAGAGCCGCTCGTCTCCAGCGATTTCCGCAGCGACTCCCGTTCATCCATTGTTGATGGCCTCTCTACGATGGTTCTCGGCACCAATATGGTGAAAATCATCGCCTGGTATGACAACGAGTGGGGCTACTCTAGCCGCATTGCGGACCTCACCAATTTCGTCGGCCAGAAAGGTCTGTAACACTTGTTGGCATCACAACGGCGTGATGTCAACATTTTCTGGAAGGGTGGATTGCTATGAATAAAAAAACTATTCGCGATATCGATGTGGCAGGGAAGCGTGTTCTGGTGCGCGTTGATTTCAACGTACCGCTCGACGCCAATCAGCATATTACTGATGACACTCGCATTGCTGCCGCACTCCCCACGATTGACTATCTGCTTGCACATGGCGCGGCTGTCATCCTGATGTCACATCTAGGCCGCCCCGATGGCAAGGTGGTCGAGAAAATGCGCATGGCTCCCGTCGCCCAACGGCTCAGTGAACTGCTCCATAGACCAGTACAAACAACCACAGAAAGCATCGGGCCTGCGGTTGCGACACAGGCACAGGCATTACAAGCGGGCGAGGTTCTGCTGCTCGAAAATCTGCGCTTCCATAAGGAAGAGGAAAAGAACGACACAGATTTTGCCCATCAGCTTGCCACACTCGGTGATCTTTACGTCAATGATGCCTTTGGCACTGCACACCGCGCTCATGCATCAACTGAAGGGGTCACACGCTATCTGCCGGGCGTGGCCGGCTTCCTAGTGGAAAAAGAGATCAACTTCCTGGGTACTGCCCTGGAGCAGCCGAAGCGTCCCTTCATTGCTATCGTGGGCGGTGCTAAAGTCTCCGACAAGATTGCCGTGCTGGAACGCTTACTAGAAATGGCCGATGGCCTCCTGATTGGGGGCGGCATGGCGAACACGTTTCTCGCTGCCGAGGGCTACGAGATTGGCGACTCATTGTTTGAAGAGAGCAAAGTTAAGACGGCCCGTGCGCTCATCGACAAAGCCCACGAGAAAAAGATTGGCCTGCACCTGCCATCAGATGTCGTCATCGCCGACCGTTTCGCGGCGGATGCTGAACACAAAAATGTCCCCAGCAATCAGGTTCCTAAGGGGTGGCGCATCCTCGATATCGGCCCCGCGACTATCGCTGATTTTCGAGCCGTCCTACAAGATGCACAAACCATTGTCTGGAATGGCACGCTCGGCGTTGCGGAGATGGCCGCCTTTGCGCAGGGGACCAACGCCATGATCGAGCTGCTAGCACAACGGACCAGCGAGGGAGCAACAACGATCATCGGGGGCGGTGACTCAGCCGCTGCCGTTGAGCAGGCAGGAGCCGCGCATAAAATGACGCACGTTTCCACAGGCGGCGGTGCTTCGCTAGAATTTATGGAAGGGCGTGTTTTGCCCGGTGTTGCAGCCCTACAGGATCAATAAACGCTCGCATGGGGATGTGATAAAGCACTACTGCCACGTCCGCAGGCCAGAAGCAAAAAGGTGATTTTCGATGAAACATGCACGTACCACAATTATCGCGGGCAACTGGAAGATGAATTATGGCCCCAAACGTGCCGCGCAATTTACTATGGAAATCCTGCCTCAGTTAAACCAACTGACGCATCACGATCACAACAACCTGCTCTGCATTTTATGCCCTCCTACCATCTCGCTTGAAACGGTCCATCAACTACTCCAGATGAGCCACTATCCTCACATCGAGCTGGGAGCGCAAAATATGTACTTTGAGGAGCAGGGAGCCTTCACCGGCGAGATATCCCCACTCATGGTTCACGAACTATGCCGTAATGTCATCCTCGGCCACTCAGAACGCCGAATGTACTTTGGTGAAACCGATGAAATGGTGCACAAGAAGACGCTGGCTGCTTTCAAGCACGCCATACGTCCCATTGTCTGCATTGGTGAAAACCTCGCGCAATATGAGGCGGGCCAGACCGAACAGGTCATCCGCGCACAAGTGCAAGGCGCACTCTCCCAACTCCCAGAAGAACATTTGGGTGAGCTGGTGATCGCCTATGAGCCTATCTGGGCTATCGGCACGGGCAAAGCAGCCACGCCAGACATTGCCGGCAATGTCAGCAGCTTCATCCGCCACCTCTATGGTGAAATGTATGGACGCGAAGCTGCTACCGCTCTCCATATCTTATATGGCGGTAGCGTCACCGCTGCCAACATCAGCTCTTTTATCGGTCATCCCGATGTCGATGGCGCACTCGTCGGTGGCGCAAGCCTCAAACCCGATTTTGTCGAACTCGTCCATCAAGCTGCTGAGGCCGCGCTTCTCTAAAAAAGTGAACAGTGTGTGCGCTGTGCGCACACGCTGTTCACTCCGCTTCGTTCACCGTCTCTCTTCCAATACGACTTACCCAGCACGCCCACCACTCACGGCAAGAAACGTGGGCGAAAACCTTCTACGTGCGATGCCGTGATCTGTTCAGTACACACCTCTCGATAATGGAAGAGCGATTGGATTTTCAGGCCATTGCGTGTTGCTGACACCACTTCAACGATATTGACAATACGCACGCTTTCATCTTGCATCTTCTTCACATGGACAATAACATCGAGTGAACGCATAATCTGTGCCCGAATCAGTGCAGGATTCGTCTCATACCGACAAGCATGATAGAGCGTCTCTAAACGTTGCAGAACGTCGCGTGCGCTCTGGGCATACATAAAAGCACACACACCACGCTGGCCTGCATACATGGCTTGTAGCAGCGAAACCCACTCATCACCATTGGTAGCAGCCAGGATCAGACGCTCAGGACGCATACGCAGAGCGTGCTGTACCAGGTTATCCAGCGTAATCTGTGCCGAGCTGGTCGCATTAGCCGGATGAGCCAGTAGCGTCACAACCTGGCGTTGTGTAAGAACCAATTCCACCATCGCATCTTCAATAACGACAATGCGCTCTCTTTCAGGGATACAGGCACACAAAGCATTGAGAAGCAACGTTTTGCCACTCTCCGTATCGCCACAAAGCAGGATATTGCGCTGATCCAGCATACAGGTGTACAAGAAGTCTGCCATCGTCTGGTCCAACAAGTCCTCGTCTACCAAATCAGCAAGTGTACGCTTCGTTTGCTTGCACTTGCGTAATGTAAACGTGGGACCACGTGGGCTGGTGGGGGGCATCGTGATAGAAAGCAGCGTTCCATCGGGCAACTGCACCTCTGCCAGCGGCCAGTGCGGACGCAGACGCTGACCAGCTTGACAGAGCAAATTCTCCAGAATATGTAACAGGTGTCTTTCATCTACAAACAGACAAGGCGCGCTTTGGGTATGCTGATTACGCTCTACCACAATCTCATGTGGCGCATAGACGGTCAACGCGCTGACGCTCTCATCCAAGAGAAGGGCGGCCAGCGGACCAGCACCAATCACCTCATCAATCACACCCTGCACAACCACCTCGCGCTCAGCATCCGTCACAGACAGCCCAACAGGTAACTGTTGCAGGACGCGCTCCCGTAACAGCGAGGCGGAAGGGAGATGCAGTGCCTCGCTCCCAACAGGATGCGCATGCGCACGATGAATTTCTAGCCAGAGCCGACTGCTGATCGCGTAAAGGATGGGCCAGAGTCGATGCCCAACACCGATGCCCTCCGTGACAGCATCGCTACGAGTCGGCTCTTCAGCACGCGGCATGTCGCTGGCCTGTGGCACGGGTGCAGGCCGTGTGGCCTTAGCACGAGCCTGATATAACGGGATAGTAGGAATATCTTCGCAAGCAATGGCATGCTCGGTGACCACTGAATGCATATCGTTAAGCCAGGCATCGTCCTCTACCCGATAGTGCTGCGTTTGCATGCATACCTCCCCTCCAGTCTTCGGCAAACCTGATGATCGTTCACTGTAACCAGTATAAGAGGCGAGACCAAATAATGCAGACAACAAAAAAGATGGGGCTGCCAATGCAACCCCATCTTATACAGAAACGCATTAATCCAGGTAGTCTTTCAGTTTGCGACTGCGGCTCGGATGGCGCAGCTTGCGTAACGCCTTCGCCTCAATTTGGCGGATGCGCTCGCGTGTCACATGAAACTCCTTACCGACCTCTTCAAGCGTGCGGCTACGACCATCGTCCAGGCCAAAGCGCAATTGCAACACCTTGCGCTCACGCTCTGTCAGACTATCGAGGACATCCTCCACCTGCTCCTTGAGCAACTGGTGGCTAGCAGCATCAGCCGGGGCCAATGCCGTATGATCCTCGATAAAATCTCCCAGGTGGCTGTCTTCCTCTTCGCCAATCGGCGTCTCCAGACTGACCGGCTCCTGACTGACCTTGATGATCTCGCGCACCTTCTCCGCGCTAATCTCCATCTGCTCGGCAATCTCTTCAGACGTAGGCTCACGTCCCAAATCTTGCAGCAAACGACGACTAATACGAATCAGACGGTTAATCGTTTCTACCATATGCACCGGGATACGAATCGTGCGAGCTTGGTCCGCGATAGCACGGGTGATCGCCTGCCGAATCCACCAGGTTGCATAGGTACTGAACTTATAACCTTTCGTGTAATCGAATTTCTCGACGGCACGAATCAGGCCGATATTGCCCTCCTGGATCAGATCCAGCAGACTCATACCACGCCCAATATACTTCTTCGCAACGCTGACTACCAAACGCAAGTTGGCCTCGGTCAGACGACGTTGTGCTTCCTCGCCATCATCGATGAAACGTCGATTGGAAACGACTTTGTACAGCTCCATCTTGAGCCGCTCCTGCTTGCCACGCTCCATACGTTGCGCTAGTCGTACCTCTTCTTCCGCCGTTAACAGCGGCACGCGACCAATCTCACGCAGGTACATACGCACGGGATCGTCGAGACTGCTCTCAATATCAGCAATAACGGTCCCAAAATTTTCCGGTAGCTCGTCCCACTTGGCATTTGCCATGACATCTGCGTCTATCACATCATCATGTCCTGGCTCCCAATCAGTAGGTGGCTCCTTCGTCGGGTCGAGGGCGTCCATAGGCTCTTCGTCCTGTAGCTTGAACAGATCAAATGCTCCGTTTTCGCCAACTGGCGCAATAAGGCTGCCAGTCGTGATATGAGTATGACCCATTCCACCAATATCAAAGACGTTCTCCGCGTCACTTAACATGGACTCATCTTCAAAAGGTTCGAGTACGAACATGTCCCGTAAGGATCCTGTACTTATACGATCACTTTGTATTCGATCAATCACATCTTGTTCCCTATTCACCATTTTGACATCCCCCTTTTGAAAACAGGCTCCTGAATATAAAGACGAATAAAGACGATGAATAAACCTGCTTTCAACTCCAATATGATTAAAATGATTCCAATCCGTTACATATTCCTCGTCTCACCATAAAACATCCACACCATCCCCTGCATCAGCCGTGCAATGCCATTGAAGCGTCAAGTTGTCGTATCTGTCGCTGGATATCTACCATTTGCTTCCACAGTTGCCGCACCTGCATTGTCTCACCGGCCTGCCTGGCATCTTGCTCAAGATATTTTAACTCGATATTCAATTGTAATAAGCGCACACGCTTGAGCCGCCTTGCACACTGGATCGCCGATTTGACCAGTCCCGCTTCATCTTGCGGAAGCCACGACTCAACACACGCCCTTGCTCTGGCAACTGTTTCCAGCAACGCAGAAGGAACCTGCTGTTCTATGGGTTGATAAGAGGGGGAAGAGCCACGCTGATACATTGAGTTGAGAATACGGTACAATTCCCGCGTGTCTGTCCCGATGAAGTCACCATCGTTTATTATAACACAAACATCGCGACTTACCACAGGATTCAACAAGAGTAGCCCAATTAGGTAGTCCTCCCATTTTAGTCTATCTGTACCCTCTTTGTCAAGTCCACTTCTCTTCCCTCCTACATTGCTCTCCTGACCAAACGCTCCCCCAACTTCTTGCTTCCCCTCAACACTCCCCGTTTGCGAGAGCCGCAACGTGACACCCGTAGCTTTCTGCCCACGTCCTACAAGCCGCAATTCTTCATAGAGAATACGCTCATCGATACTAATCATGGTCGCCAGCTTACGCAGATAAATGTCCCGTTTCACGCGGTCGCTAATGGTGGCAATCACCGGCAGTAAACGACGCGATGCCTCCGTTTTGCCATGTGCTTCCCTCAAATCCAACTGCGCGGTTTTTACAACAAAATAATAGTCGATTAGCGGCAAAGGATGCGTTATTGCATATAACCAGGCCGAGAAGTCTCGCCGAATCACTTCGTCCGGGTCCTCTCCCTCTGGAAGTTGCACGATATTGATCTCGGCATCTACCTGCTCTTCCAAACGGATCATCCCTGATGGCTCGCTGCGTTGTCCCCGCCCCTCACGTTTCCGGGTTTCGCTTGCCATCGGAACCGCTACAATGGTTCGATCAAAGGCCTTCAGTGCTTCTTGTATCCCATGCTCAGTTGCCGCACTACCGGCTGCATCCGGGTCTAACGCTAACGTCACCTGTTTGGTCAGTTTCTTCAGTTGTTGAATGTGCTTCTCTGTAATGGCACTGCCAATACATGCTACCGTTTGCCTGCTCCCATATTGATGGGCGATTACTGCGTCAACATACCCCTCTACTATAACAACCTGACCCGCTTGCTTTATTGCATCCTTCGCCATGTCTATAGCATAAAGAACGCTATTTTTCTCAAATAGTATCGTCTGCGGCGAATTTAAGTACTTTGGTTTATCGTTCCCCAA
>DAICZM010000154.1 GCA_027311145.1 Ktedonobacterales bacterium | reverse complement strand
CCTCTGGCCCCATCACGTCATAAACGATCGTGTCTACCGTCACGCGCCATCCTTTGCGCTGGATTCCCTATGCCAATACGCGCATTCCCACGCCGTTGCGCGAACTGCGTGCGCCGAAGGCGGGGATGGGAAGTGGCTGGCTTAACCTCTTACTTGAAAAGTACCCATATGCATTTCAGCGCTTGTCACGTCATATGCGTGATTATGTGCTGACAACCCGACATGGTCCAGCTGGTTCTCCCTGGCTAAAGAATAGAGTGTTTAATAAGGTGGCCATACAGGAGCAGAAGCTGATTGCGAAGGTTGAAGAGGCTGATGGACGTGTTTGTTTAACTTGCGCCAATGGAGAAATAGTAACCGTCGATCACGTTATTCTGGCGACAGGCTATCGGACTGATCTCGCTCGTTTGCCGATGCTGCATCCGCTGTTGCGCTCCGCGATTCGCACTTATATGAAGTCGCCGGAACTCAACCCCTGGTTTGAGAGCAGTGTGCCGGGCCTCTATTTTATTGGCTTTTCCGCAGCCCGTAGTTTCGGCCCTTTCTATCGTTTTGTGATTGGCGATGCCGCTGCGGCCAGACGGGTGACAGCCGCAATTGTGCGCCAGGTGGCTCATTCGAGACGATAAAATGAATCTAAAAGCGAGCAAGAAACTATGCGTAGACGAATCTTAATCGCGTTGGCAGCTTTTCTTTATTATAGCGGGCTGGTTGGGATTGCTCGCTGGTGGACTAGGCGTGCCCAGGCACGCCTGGTCATTCTCAATTATCATCGCGCTTCTGGTGGAGACTTACGTGGTCATTTGCAATACCTGCGCCGCTACTATCGTGTCATGCATATTGAGGCCGCTCTTGAAGAACTCTATGCCGCCCGCAAAGAGCAACGACACACGTCTTCCGGTAAGACGGTTGTGGCCGTGACATTTGATGATGGCTACCGCGATAACTATACACATGGCTTTGCGCTAGCTTGTGAGCTGCAAACGCCTATGACTATTTATCTTGTGCCGGGTTATATCGAGAATGGGCAGCGTTTCTGGTGGTTTGAGGGAAAACGTTTAGTGCAGAGTGCGCAGGTGCAGGAGGCAAGCGTTGAGGGCTTGACCTACCATTTGCAGCAAGAGGACGAACGTGCGGCACTCGCCAGTCTGATTGATCGTCGTGTCCGCTTTGCGCACTCCGTTACGGAACGCGAAACGTTCTTAGCCACGATGCGAGCGGTACTTGTGGCGTCTTCATCCGTTGTAGAAGAAGAACAACCAGAATTGCCGTTGACTTGGGAACAGGTGCATGAGATGGAACAGAGTGGATGGGTCTCTTTTGGCGCACATACGATGCACCATCCCATTTTGTCCTATCTGACTGATCCCGCTGAGCGAGAGCGTGAGTTACGTGAGTGCCGCATGTGCCTGGAAGATATATTGGGACATGCAGTGCATACATTTGCTTATCCCATCGGGCAGCAGCAACATATTGGCAGTGAAACGGTGACAGCTGTGCGACAGGCTGGATATACATGGGCAGTGACGACGCACTACGGCATTAACACGCCCACGACTGATAGATTGACCTTGCAGCGTGTGGAAGTCGATGTTGATCAACACTGGCTGGTCGTTGCGGCAGCGACGGCAGGCCTGTGGGGCTTTATTGCACGGCTGCGCTGGTTGCCTGCGATTCGCAAACGTTTTACAAATTCCAGGTAAAATGAGGTGGCAGATGTCGGAAGTAGCCTTTTATGTGCATCCCGAGGCGGATGTTTCACCGGAAGCGCACATTGGTGCAGGAACACGTATTTGGCGGCATGTGCATATCCGTGAACATGCTCGTTTGGGTGAGTCATGTAATGTGGGAAAAGGCGTGTATATTGACGCGCATGTTACTATTGGCTCACGGGTAAAAATACAGAACAATGTCTCGCTCTTTGAGGGCGTGACGATTGAGGATGGTGTGTTCATTGGCCCGCATGTATGTTTTACAAATGATTTGCAGCCACGTGCAATTACACCCGATGGCAAACTAAAAAGTGCCGACGATTGGATGATTACGCCCACGCTTGTGCATTATGGAGCCTCACTGGGGGCAGGCTCAGTCATTGTTTGTGGTATCACGATTGGCTCCTTTGCCTTGATTGGAGCCGGTGCCGTCGTGACGAGAGATGTTCCCCCTCATGCTCTTGTCTTTGGTAATCCTGCGCGCCTGCATGGCTATGTGTGTCGCTGTGCGAATCGCTTGACCGATGTTCACGAGCAAGATGGCGTGTTGATCGGGTGGTGCGATGCGTGCCAGCTGTCATGTCGAATGGGAGCATAAGCGTCAGTGGTATATCGGGCAGACCCCTTTAGTTCTTCCTGGCAAGGTTCTTTGCCTGATCTTGCCAGGGTCGTTTATCATATCAAACGCTTGCATCTCTTTGGTCGGCTCTCGTTACGCAATACAGAGCGTTTGAGCATTGCGCATCTCTATTTTCGTGCTGGCAAACTCGTCCATATTGTAGGAAACCGTGGCGACGCGCACGCCATTTTACTCGAGCTTCGTGCTTGGAGACAGGGGTTTGTGCGCTTTGACCGCGGCACAATTACCGAAATTGGTAATTTGGGTGAAGGGTATGAACACGTATTAGATGATGTTCTCTTGTTTTTGGGGCAACAGGGCATTATTTCTCTACCTGTTCAGTCTGCATCTCCCCCGCTAGACACACAAGATCAGCCCAAATCGCTCTTTATTGATAGTGAGCTGGTGATAACTGCGGAAGCGAAACAGTTAATGACACCCTGGGAATGGCGTGTCCTGGTAGAAGGAACGCGGCGCATTTCTCTTGCTGTTGCTCATCTGGTTGGTCCTCATGAAGCCCTCAAGGTGCTACAAGATATTCTTGATGATTGTGCGGCGGCCTTCCCTGCCTTTGCTAGCCTGGAAATTGCTCCTTCTGGCTACCTGCGTGTTGCAGATAACTCTCCTTTAGATAGCATGCCGCGTGAAGATTTACTGGAAGGATTTGCAGCCTTAATCGCAATATGCCAATATTTCTGTTCGCCGATGATTGGCGAACGTGCCGCTCATCGCTTAGTAGTGCAGGCACTACGCGAGACGGGGCCAATGCTGGCGCAACTTGGTGTGTTTCAGCCGGATAGTCGTTTGCTATCTGGCGAATAGTGAGCGTATTCCATCTTTCCTATCCCGCTTGACAGAACATCTGAGCGATGAAATACTAGAGCTTGAAAATAACAATGATGGCTTTTATGCTTCATCGGTAAGGTTGGTTTTGTATGAAGGGTCCTTCTGATTCCCTTTTTTCTGTGCCTCGCATTGATTACTATGAAAATGTGATTCTATCATTAATACAGATTCGTGACCAAAACTCTTCGGGACGCTTGTCGATTCGGAATGTGGAACGTTTTGGCTTAGCTCATCTCTACTTCCAACGAAGCCGTTTGACGCATGTTGCAGGTGATAAACGGCATGCGGAAGAGGTGTTACAAGAGTTGTTGACATGGTCGAAAGGCCAGGTCCGTTTTGATACAGCCGTCGTTGTTGACCATGAGACATTAACATGGCAGCAGACGGATTTATTTGCACACTGGTTGGCATTGCTGGAGATGCGTGGCGCAACATATAGTATCACCCATGCACAAGTTACAGGCCTGGCGCGCCAGTTGACCCAAGCGTTGCCACAAAAACCTATCACGTTGCCGGAGAGGATTGCGCACTACGAAGAGCATGAGATCGTGACGCAAGAACAGCAATTACAACGCTTTAGTGAAAGCGTTTCGCTGCTTGTCGAGCGCACACTGCCTGCTGAGCAGCGTGAGCAATTGCTGCATCTTTCCACAGTTGCGGTGCAGCGTGCCGGACGGATTGTGCGGCGTGCAAGCCATGCCGCGCAAGAATTGACCACACGCTTGGCGAAAAATTTGCATGAAGATGCCTGAGCGCATCTGTTGAGTAGATCGGTGATGGCAGAGCGCAGCTAATCTGGGTTCCTGCCATCACCAACGCCGATGTTTTGCGTGTGCCAACATAAATGGAGACAAACATCTCATCAGAGTTTTGCTATTCTGTCTGTGGAGGGCTTTCGATCACTTGCGATGGGTTGATAATATGGGGGAAACCATCATGGCAATCAACAAGATATTTTGAGGAAAGGTCGCTGGTGGATACTTTTCCCAATGTTGTATGATATCCTCTTGAGAGATATTTACGATTTACAACTGCTTTAGCTGCTAAAAGAATATAAATGATTTCTCCAGTGTATTTCTGCTCATGTTCTTCAATCGTGATACGCTCACCGAGTTGATGCGCACCCGCCTGCATTGGCCCGAAGAGTCGTGTGAGATGCTGTTCATCGCGCACATCAAGCTCATAGTGTTCATAAACACGTTGTCCATTTTTGATATATTCTGCGATAGCTATGCGTTTATCAGTGTCGAGCGTGATGACCCAGAGACTTAAAAACTCCTGTGGCTGTACAACTTCAACCGGACTCCAGATTAATGCCTTGAGACTCGGATGGGCATGCATGGTTTCCAGAGCAGCGCGCTCAAACAATTTGATTCTGACGCGGCGGAGAATGGAGTCGCTATCGAGTTGGCTGAGATTTAAGAGGTCGGATATTGTGATAGACTTCACCGTTACATTGGCGCGCATGCCCGCGCTTTGCCAGTCAATGGGATCGAGGGTGATAGAGAGCTTTTCGCAGATAGCCATAAGCTGGTGTGCCTGCTGACATGCCTCTTTTTGCTCTTCAGCACTTTTTTTATGTAAGTAGGTCATATGGTTATGACTCCTCGATGCTTTATCCGTGTTCAGCTATGTTGAGATCGAAAGGAGAACGCTTCTCCGGTGAATGCCATAGCTGTGCTTACCTTTCTTCGCTTGGGCTTTGCACCCAGTGACCATATTGTTCATCGAGCTTTTTTTGTTTTGCATTCATGCCATCGGCATACTGAGAGGCATCGTGACCGATGGTGAATGAGCGGATAATGCGATCATCTGGCTCCGGTCCGCCGTCGGCAGACAGGCGTTCCCTGATCACAAAAACCTGTTCGGAGATGCGTTGGACATAGTAGCGGTCTTCTTTCATCGCGCTTCCTGTGGTGCGTTCCCAGAGAGAAACCTTTGGGGGTTCTTGCTTATACATACGTTGCTTTGTTCACTTCCTGTGTTCATAGAAACACTGAGCATTGTAGCCCTATTTTGTCTGTGCATGAAGCACGGAAGCAAGGGCAACATAGATGCCCCCCTTCGTCTTCATCTCATATTCCAGAGCCGGTGCGCACTGGAGCAAGCCCATCGGCTTTGCTGAAGTCTACATCGGACACATTTGCTCTATCGAAATTTGCTTTGCTGACAAGGGAACCTTGCATGTCGGCCCCACGTAGATCGGCATTGCTGAGGTCAGCCTCGGTCAGATTGGTGCGGCAGAGAATGGCCCCTCTGATATCTGCACCACGCATGCGTGCTTTCTGCAATTGAGCATCGCTCAGGTTAGCCTCTCTGAGATTGGCTTGCCGTAAATCTGCTAAACGCAAGTCTGCGCCGCGCAGGTCTGCGCCTTGTAAATTGGCTGCAGTGAGATCTGCTTCGTGCAGGTCTGCGCCACGTAAATCTGCTCCATGCAAATCCACGCCATGAAGGTCTGGCTCGGAAGCCTGAATATCAGAATAGGTCTGTCGCCATTTGTCCCAATGCGTTTTCCCCGCTAATAGGAGATCAAGCGGCTTTTGCGTCGCCATAACATTCCCCTCCTTAATGTGTAATACCGTCTACAGCATATCTACAAGCATTCTCCAGGAAGAAACGTTCTTCTTTACTGTTCCTCTGTGTCTCTCAGCGGCAACAAAGATGACACACATTCTCACAAAACCAGAGAGGAGAGAAGTAGGTGAACTATTGCACTTTCATGATGGAGATGAGTGCCAAGTGCCTTTTCATACGAGGAGCATAGCTCGTAAAACATCTATACGACCCTTTAAATATATACTATTTTTGACCAAAATGCAACATTTATCAAAATGACACACGAGATTGCTATGAGGCTTTGTCGCTTGCCAACTTTTGTGAGAGGAAAGCAGCCCGAGACTCCTCCGCCTTGTCAAAGGGGAGGAGTCTCGGGCTGCTTTCCTTTTTCATTTACTCGACCTTGCTGCGTTGACATAGGGATGTACTCGCAAGGGCGAGTATTGCGCTTATCTGGCGTATGTACGCACTGGTGTTGCGCGGGAAACCCTCTTTTTCGCCCTGCGTGGCAAGCTTGCTGGCTGCTGATTGTTTGTCCTTGGGCGCGCTTGTCGGCTGCGTTCCTGATCTGGGGAGAAGTGTCTGCGGACTCGTGGTGGCCTTGACTCGTCATGCTGCGCGTATTCCTGGACCACTGGAGCCTCTAGCTGCGTATGCGATGTTGGGGCAATCGCCTCCTCATCGATAGTGAGCCGCTGCAACGAGACTGTCTGACCTAAGTTGTGCGCCATGCGTCGCCATTTGGGAACATCAGAGGGAACCAGTAGCGTAATCGCCTTCCCTTGTCGCCCCATTCTGCCTGTACGACCAATACGGTGCGTGAAAAGATCGCTCGACTCTGGTAACTCATAGTTGATGACCTGGTAGATACCCTGAATATCCAGCCCCCGTGCGGCTACATTGGTGGCAAGCAAGGTCTGTACCTGCCCAGCACGGAAGGCGGTGAGTACTGCCTCTCGTGCACTCTGGCTCTTGTTGCCGTGTAGCGTTCCCACGGTAAACCCAAGCTTGCTGAGTTGTTTCCCTAATTTCTCAACGCCGAATTTCGTCCTGCCAAAAATGAGGCTACTTTCTCCCTCTGTTGAATGCAACAGGGTACAAAGCGCGGCTATTTTCTGTTCCTGTGGAACCTGGTAAGCAATCTGTTCAATAGAGCTTTGCTCACCAGCCGCGCGTGTAATATTAATAGTGACAGGATTTTTCAGGAATTTTTTCTGTAGTTTTACAACCCAATCGGGTATTGTTGCGGAAAAGAGGGCCATTTGGCGTGTCTCTGGCGTGGTTGCCAGTATCTCTTCAATAACGGGCGCAAAACCACTATCCAGCATTTGATCAGCCTCGTCCAGTACACACATGCGCAACTGGCTCAGCACCAAACTGCCGCGTTTCAAATGATCCTTCACGCGCCCTGGCGTGCCGACAACGATCTGCGGCCCATAGCGCAGTGCTGAGATTTGACTACCATAGGGCCGCCCCCCTACGAGTAATGCCATCGAAAGCCGTCGGCTGGCGGCCAACTTCGCTAGCACTGCGTTTACCTGGAGAGCCAATTCACGTGTGGGGACAAGGATGAGTACTTGTACGGCACGCTGATCTTTGGCGACTCTCTCTACCAGGGGAATGCCGTAGGCGAGTGTTTTGCCGGAGCCGGTGGCTGATTGCCCGACCAAGTCACGTCCAGCTAGCAGTGCCGGGACTGCCTCCGCCTGAATAGGCGTCGGCTCTGTGATCTCCATGTTTGCTAGTACCGCAAGTGTGGCGGGCTGCAAATGGAGGTCGTGAAAAGAAGACATAGAAATCCTTTCGACCAATGCGCTCCTTGTTGGAGCAGTAGAGCTCGCTGAAGGCACAGTGCCAACAGGGAGTACCAGGAGCAGGCCGTAGGATACGGGAGCAAAGCTGCTAGCTGATATTCAGTATAAACATGTGTGCAGGAAGGAGTATTCTAGAGAGGATTGCTCAGAACTCTTTAGCGTCTTTACAGCGGAACAGGAGATGCTAACAGCCTGTTCTATACGATGCAAACAGTTATAACCATTGCAGTATACTTGTTTTGGGACAAACCGTCAAGTCAAATGCAAAAATTGCCAGCAACCCTCTTGTAAACTTCCCCCGGGAGTCGTTACGTTGGTTCCATTGATGTTACTGCTGACAACACATCAGATGTCACTACCGTGCAGACAGAGGTGCGACAGATGCTGGAACAACGGCATAATATCACCAACCCGGCCAATGACGATTTTACCATTCAGAATCAGTCCCAAATTCTCCAAACAGCTCAGGCGACCTCGCAGACCCTGACAATTTTGTTAGTGGGTGTCGCTTCGATCTCCCTGGTTGTTGGCGGTATTGGTACTATGAACATCATGCTCGTCTCCGTTACAGAGCGTACCCGTGAAAAATGAATTACTGAAGGTTATTGACGAAGAGAACGTGTTCTCTTTTTTATACCACCTGTTGGGCATCGGTGTTGTTCGGTGTTGTATAGTAGAAAAAGTATCCAGAAAAAACCCGGAAAGCTCTTGATCAATATGTATGTCTCCATCTGAAGATGCGCATTGTCTCCCCATAGGGCAACAGATGACATTCTGTTGCCCTATGGGGAGAACAGAGCCATGAAACGAAAGAAGGAGGAATCCACATGACGGACACAACATTACATGACGGAAGCACCATCGAGATCGAGGTTGAGGGAGAAGGCCCAACTTTGCTGTTGCCTGTGAATCCATATCCGGTCACTGGGCCGCAGGCTGAAGCCATGCGAGCGTGGGGGGCCGATCCGGCACTGGGTCACGCGCTGATCAAGGGACTGAGCGACGCCTTTCGCGTGGTGGCCTTCGACTATGAAGGAGCGTGCCTTCGTCTCCCGAAGCCGAACACCTTGACACCGGCTAACGTCGCACGCGATCTGATCGCGGTGGCCGATGCGGTGGGGGCTGATCGCTTTGCCTACTATGGCTACTCCTGGCTTGCACTGATTGGGCTGCAACTCGCCCTGCGGACAGATCGCCTATCGGCACTCATCATGGGCGGTTTCCCACCGTTAAGCGGACCCTACGCGGCGATGTTGCGTGTCACCACCGCCGCCCATGAGATGGCGATTGAGGCGGCGGCGAAAACAGATGAAGGAGCCGCGGCTCAACAGGCTGTCGTTGAAGTGGGAGATTGGTCTAGCGTGCAGGTCACCGTGCCGCCAGAGCAAACGCAGCAGTTCGTTACCCTGTATCAGGCATTGGAAGGCTTCGATGACCGTGCGGCTCAGGCGCACATCACCTGCTCACGCCTCTGCTTTGCGGGGTCGGCAGACGAAATCCAGTATGGTCCAAAATGGGGCGACGTGTTGGTCAGCATTGCGGGGCCGATCATAGCCGAGCGCGCTGAGCTGAAAAGCCTCGGTTGGGAGGTGTGCGTGCTCGATGGGCTGGATCATCTACAAGCCATGCAGGCGAAGCAGGTGGTGCCGATTCTGCGTTCGTGGCTGACGTCTCAGCGTTGGTCATAAGCTGTTTCCCCTGTAAGGATCCTCCTCCACAAAAAGTGGAGCAAGATCGGCTTAATTTTCTGCCGACAAGCGGAGCTTGAGCAAGGAATGTGAGCAAGAGTACACCAACCTTCTCTAGCAGCAGACGCGTGCGTGACTGAGATGTTGCAAGCAGGACATCCATCGTACCGCGTTCCTCCTCTCCGCGCACCAGACGAGTACCGGCCAGAATTGGCCAGATACTGAGTAAGAAATGTATGAAGGGAATGTCGCACTCTGTCAAACGTCATCCGAAACGTTTTATGAACGGACGGGCAACCGCATTGAGTGGAGGGCAGGGCGTGATAAATCACGCCCCTACGAAGATAACATGCATAATATCATTGTAGGGGCGTGATTTATCA
>DAICZM010000153.1 GCA_027311145.1 Ktedonobacterales bacterium | reverse complement strand
GTGTGCTATAACTGAGTCCCACCTCTTGCAACTCATCGGTAAAGTAATCGTGCTGGGTGCTGGCGAAGTAGAGACAACCTGCGAGGGCATTGTGCCGCATGATGGGCAATGCCATTTCGCTTTCTGTCCAGGGAGAAGTTGGTGTATGAAATGGGTACTGTTGCTTGCGCATATTTGCATCCGAGATGACAATAACGCGTCCCTGTTCTACGGCCTGCCCTAGTGGAGATTCACTGCCAAAGAGCTGCTCATATTCGTTAATAAACCTGTCCCAAGGGGATGTGCCGCGTCCTTGCAGGATACTCAAGCTGCGAACTTTGCCGTTTGGGAGTGGCGGAGTACACATAACGACGATAGCAGCCATTCCACGTTTCTGCGGGTCCAAATGTCCCAGTGCCTGCTGGGCAATCAGTATTGGGATCAGGGTAGCATTGATATGTGGTGGTAGCATCGTGTATTCCTTGAGGACACGATAGTAGAAGTTTGAGGGAATATCCTGAGGAATTGTACTCACAGGCACCTCGCTAAAGTATTGAGGGAATTCCAGTTTCATTAATTGGATCAGTTGTTGACGGTAGTCTGGCAACATGTCTAGCAAGGCAAGCAGGTTATCCTGGCGCGGGTCTGATTGATTATTGATCCAGCGTGTCAGGGTCATCGCATTGATATCCAGGTGGTCTGCCAGGCGTTTGCGTTCTTTGGTGCTGCTAACGATCTGCTTGAGTAGTTCGCGCCATGTCTCTGCGGTATTCATAAAATGAGCCTTGACCTTCATTCGTTATTAGGGGCAAACGAGGATAGTATGTTGCGATGTGCTGCATGAGATGCTGTCATTTACTGATTTAGATTTATCATGTTTCTGCGGCACGTGGCATTTTGGGTCGCTTTTTGCGGACGACGCTCTGCTGTCTATAGCTTAACTGATGGGTTGAAAGAAGTCAATGCTTTGTACGCAAGAAAAAAGAAGAAACGTCCTTTTTTACCTGCAATCCTCTCTAACAGACAGTAATGACGAATTCAGGAGGCAATGCATGCTATTATGGTTTGGCGGGCAGGGTTCCCATCTGAAAATTCGAGGGGACACTCATTGCCCAGCGTGCAGGTGATACCTCGGTAGGTTGCATCCATTTGAGTATATTATAGATAGGTTGGCCTGTGCCGATTTTGGTCGCACCGCTCAGGATATTAATGGGCATATAGTGCATATCGAGCAGCATGACAAGGTTATTGTCACAATGAATGACATAGACTTGTTGATTCTGGAAGAGTTGTTTGCCCCAGTAGATGGCTCGTTGCACGCGCAGCTCGTCGCGCAAAGCATTCAGGTTAAACATCGATTCGTCGATAGCCCATGCTTGTGCGTTCCATTGTGCCACATGGTGCATCATATCCAGACCTAACGCTTGGTGCGTGCGTTCATCACCTACCATCACCACGTCTAAAGAGCCATCCAACATGTGCGTTTCGACATTCAAGCGTTGCTGTTGCAAATCATAGTAGCTAATAATATGATAGACATCGCCTTGCTTGTTTGTGTGCGTTTCCATTTGATAGAGGACATAGTCTGTCCATGTCAGCGTGGCAGGCAACACAAATGCCTGCTGTGTCTTTGGAGAGCTTCCCGTAAAATGAAACGTTGCCAGCGCTACTAGCAAGAGTGCCGCAGCAACTATTGCGCTTGCAAGTGCAAAACGCCGTGTTCCTCGCTGTTGCAGGCGATGTGGGCGGAATGGCAACACTTGCGCGTTCCTCTTGTCATGGCTTTTTGCCGCTATGGCGGCGATGATTGCCTGATTGACATGCTCTGAAGGAGATGATTCTTCCATGTGTGCAATGACCTGTGTTGCCTGCCTGAGGAGATGTTCTTCCTCTGCGCATGGTGGGCAAGTACGCACATGATGTGCAACGGTTTCCATCTGCTCTGGGGTGAGATCAGACCAGACGGCCAGATAGAGCCGAATGGTAGTGCAGACGGCAGTCCCAGAGGTTCCGATAGGAGGAAGTGGCGGGAGATACATCTCATTCATTGTTTTTTCTCCTGTTTTCCAGTTCCATCCTTGCTTATGTGTTGATAGTGTTCCACAAACATTTTTTTAGCACGAGAGATACGGGTAGCGGCAGCATTGGGCGAAATACCAACAATGGTGGCAACCTCTTGATAGGGAATACCTTGTGCTGTATTGAGGATGAGGACGATGGCATACTCTTCAGGCATACAAGCGAGTGCCTGACGGATATGTTCGCGCTCGGCAATCTCTGGAATGCCACCGTTATCTGCTAACAGATAGGAAGTGTCATCACCTGGTAGATCGTCGCCCTGCTCGTTGTAGCGGTTCCGATGAGAGAGAGGCCACCAGGAGATGCGTTTCTTGCGGCGCAGAATATCTACACAGAGATTGGTGGCGATGCGATAGAGCCAGGGCGAGAGGTGATCGCGTTGGTGCAACGCACTCCAAGAGGTGCAGGCACGCACAAAGACTTCCTGCGTCACATCATCGGCATCTTCTTGATTGCCGAGCAGGCGATAGATATAGGAATGGATAGGACGGCGGAACTGCTCATAAAGCATTGTCAGGGAGAGCGCGACATCGTTCTGCGTCTCCGAGTGGCGAGATTCCGCTGGTTGTTCCACAGGCATAATGACAGCTACTCTCTCTCCTGGTTGCCCATTACTTCTGGCCTTGTGCAAGGGCCGTGTCTGTAGTATACCAGGAATGATGACTGAATAGAACATACCCGTGTACTCCTCTATGCTATTTGTCTCATCTATCGTGCATTATCATCAATATCACGTCTCATCTTTCTTGTTTTTACCGCTAGGAGACAAGTCCTGATGAGCAAGGAGGTGTTAGAGAAATGCAAATTGGCTCGTTTATAGAAGTGCATGCTATTTACTACAACTTACCTATCAACAGTGTTTAGAAGATGAAGAAAGTTGGAGAGAATTTTTTTATGAATGTGCCTCAGCATAAGGAAAGTGGCGGTCAACCAAAATTGCCACGTTCGCTCACGCTAGCACTTATCCCCTTTACCTGCCTCTTACTGCTTGGAATGATCGTGGCATTCTTCTTTGCGCCACTTCGGCAGATCACAGGGGCGCATGCAAGTGGGACGGTACAGCTTCCAGGCCATGTACCGGCTCTTGTCAAGCGTAGCCAATTGCTCGGTGCAACCGACCCCGGCACGCCCCTCATGCTTATGGTTGGTCTGCAACTGCGCAATCAGGCCAGCTTGGTCTCGTATGTCAATACAATCACCCAGGCACATGTGGCATCCAAGCACCGTTATCTGACGCCTGACCAGATTGCCAATGTTTTTGGGCCGTTGCCTAGTAGCACGCAGGCGGTGACGAATTACATGCAGCAGGCAGGCTTTACCGTCACTACTACCTATAAAAATCATTTACTGATCGGCTTCCAGGGCACGGTTGGGCAAGCCGAAAGCGCATTTCAAATACAGATAAATAATTATCGTGCCCCGAGTGGGCGTATCTTCTTCGCGCCAGCGAGCAATCCCTCTCTTCCTCCTACCTTGGCGGGCATCATTCAGACCATCAGCGGCCTGAATAACCTGGTCATTTATACTCATCCACCTGTTCCGAGCCTGCGCAAGGCTGCTGCCAGCGCGAACCTGAGTCCTAATACGTCTTGCGCCCCTGCAAACACGGGCTATACACCTGGACAGATTGCTAGCGCGTACAACCTGACAGGCCTGTATAATGCAGGTTTTCATGGTGAAGGTCAGAGCGTCGCGCTCTTTGAACTGGATGATTACGCGCAGAGCGATATCAGTAGCTACACCTCTTGTTATGGTGGGGTCTCGGTGCCGATCTCGCGCATCCTTGTGAGTGGCGGTTCTGGCAAAATTGGCGGTGGAGCTATCGAGGTGGAGCTAGACATGGAACTGGTGCTAAGTGCTGCTCCACATCTGGCTAATCTGCGTGTCTACGAGGCTCCTAATTCCACAACGGGCTATATCGCGGAGTGGAATCAGATCGTGAGTGATGCGGTTCCCGTTGTCAGTACGAGTTGTGGGACCTGTGAGCCAAGTATCAATCAGGCTGATGCCAACCAGGAGAACAGTATCTTCTTGATTGCTGCCGCGCAGGGTCAGAGTATCTTCGCTGCCGCTGGCGATCATGGCACTAATGATTGTAGCGGACAAATCGCTTTCCCTAGCGAGGCGGTAGACGATCCCGCCTCGCAGCCTTATGTGACGGGTGTGGGTGGCACAACGCTTAATCTGGGCGCCAATAATAGCTATGGTAGCGAGAGCGTCTGGAATAGGGGCGTGATCCAGGGGCAATTCTCTGCTAGTGGTGGTGGTGTAAGTTCGTTCTGGCCCATGCCGAGCTGGCAGACTGGACCGGGTGTCATCAGTTCGTATAGCAGCCAGACTACCTGTGCTGGCACGGGCGGCGCATACTGCCGTCAGGTTCCCGATGTTTCTTTCGATGCTGATCCCTATACGGGCTACGCTATCTACTGTACTGTCGCGGCTTCAGGATGTTCAGCGGGGACACCCTGGCTTCCGATTGGTGGAACCTCGGCAGCCGCTCCCATGTGGGCCGCGATCACCGCTCTTGCCAACGAGAAATCGCTACATGATGGCAATTTTAATCTGGGTTTCTTGAATCCGTTGCTCTATCAGATCGGACAGAATGCCTCTGGAACCAACTATGCCAACGACTTTCACGATGTTACCAGTGGCACGAATGATGCCTTTAGCGATGGCAAGTACCCGGCGACGCCAAACTATGACATGGCGAGTGGCCTGGGCAGTGCTAATGCAGCCGCGCTGGTCAATGATTTGGAAACGCTAGCAAAGAACCAGAGCAATGCGCGTTCTGCACCTGCCAATACCACATGGTACTTTGCAGAGGGTAGCGTGGGCAATACCTTTGCCGAGTACATCACGTTGCTCAATCCCAGTGCAAATCAGAGCGCGAATGTCTCAATCACCTATCTATTCGAGAACAAGCCCGCCGTGACGGTGCAGCATAGCGTTCCCGCTAGCTCTCGCTATACAGTCAGTGCCAATGCTGATTTGAATATCCAGCCCTATGCGGCTCAGCTAGCGATCTCAGCGATTGTGCAATCGAATATTCCGGTTGTGGCCGAACGTCCGATGTACTTTAGTCATGGCGTTGCCAGTGGGACCGACGCCGTAGGGGCGACCAACGCAACCCATACGACGTTCTACTTTGCGGAAAGTGATACGCGCCAGAACGCGACGCAGAACTACCATACCTATATCACGATGCTCAATCCGAGTACCACACAGAGTGCGCATGTTGTAATTACCTACTATAGCCAGGGACGAGTTGCAGGAACCGAGAACGTGACGGTTGGCCCTTTGCAGCGTGGCACCGGTACGCCCGCTGCTCTTGGTCTGTATCAGCAACTCGCAGTCAAAGTTACATCTGATCTTGGCATTGTTGTCGAGCGACCGATGTATGCAATCGATAACATTCCTAACGCGGGCGGTGCTGTCACGGGGGCAGCCGCTGCTGTTGGCGCAACTAGCACGGGCAATGACTGGCTTTTTGCCGAGGGCTATACGGGAACCGATTTCCAGGAATATCTGGTCCTTGCCAACTTCGGTACAACAGCCGCGCCCGCCAATGTCAAACTGGAATATGGCAATGGCACGTTCCAGGTTGTGCCTGTCACTGTGCCCGCCATGAGTCAGTACTACTTTGACGTGAATAATGCTCACAACCATGCAGTGGCGGGTTGTAACTGCACACCAACCAGCGATGTATCAGCCGAAGTGACCTCAGGGGTGACGACGCTGGTCGCGGAGCGTCTGATGTACTTTCACTTTGGTGGGGCACATTTGCCTGGTATCACCGATGTGGTGGGCGAAGCTGGTCCCACCAGTCACAATGTCTATGCCTTTGCTGAGGGCTATACCAATAGCAACTTCTCAGAGTATCTAACACTGCAAAATCCCAATAATAGTGCGGAAAGTGTGGCGGTTACGCTCTTTGCTGATAATACTATCGTGCAGGAGATCAAGGTGTTGCCTGCGCATAGTCGCACAACGGTTAGCGTTAGCGCGATCATTTACCCGCTGGCAACAGCCTATCCGAGCAACCCGCGCTCTTTTGCTTATGAGGTCTCGATGGATATTCAGGCTCTCAGCGGCACCGTGGTGGCTGAACGGCCTATGTACTTTAACTACAATGGCGATCTCGGTGGCACGGATGTCATTGGCTACGTTGGCGGTTAAGCTGTGTTACTGTTTGGCACGACACTGGTCTTGGGCGCGCTTCAGTGCACCCAAGACCAGTAGCGTTTGCTGGTTAGTGCATGCTGCGGGCGATATGTTCAAATTCCTCACGGGGGAAAGCACGCATCGTTTGCGTGCGCATGCTGCCCTGTGCGATAGTGTTTAAGAGGAGGCGGGCCGCTGTCTGATCGTCTGGGGCCTCGGTAATGACAATATAGTCATATTGCCCCATGACCAGATAAAACTCTACCAATTTGCCGCCTGCTTCTTGTGCCGCAGTATCAAATGTTTGCAGGCGTTCTGGCGCATTCTTTGCTTCTCTCACCCCTTGTTCGGTGAGATTGACCAGGGTAATGTAGGTAGGCATGGTGTCTCACTTCCTTGATGGTTAACGTATGATAACAGAAATATGGGAATTGCAGGGTTCCAAGCTCATTGTACACATGGTATGTGTTACGGTACAAGCACAACGATTTGCACGTGACTGGTAGAGGGGAGGGGCCATTCATGATAGTTGGGCAAGATAGGCAGGCAGATCACTGAGAGAGGGCAAGATAGCATCCGGTTGCACATGTGGAGGGAGGGGAGTATTCGCACGATATTTGCCTGTACAGACGAGTATGCCACGCATCCCGACCCGCTGCGCACCCGCTACGTCGTTCTCAATGTCGTCTCCTACCATTATGCTCTCGTGTGCGGCGACACCCAGCATCTGCAATGCTTGCTCGAAGAAGGCGCGATCAGGTTTGCCCAAGACGACCGCATGTCGGCCCGTGGCGATTTCGAGGGCGTGTATATAGGCTCCACTGTCGAGCTGGAGGCCGGTATGCGTTTTCCAATAGAGGTTACGATGCATGGAGAGGAAGGCTGCGCCGCGCATTAGCATGCGAAAAGCGCGATTCATAGCTTCATAGCTCAACATCTCTTCAGCACCACCAATTACCACCACATCGGCGTCTTCACTGGCGGTATCGACGAGTTCGATCCCAGCGAAATCGGTGGCGGTGTTGCCCTTTGTCAGAACCCAGCAGCGTTTGCCGGGGAAGTGTTGACGGATATAGTGTGCTGTGGCAACTGGAGCGGTCAGCAAGGCTTGTGGAGCAACGGGTAGGCCAAGCTCTTGTAAACGCTGTGCTAAGTCGGCCTGTGCGAAGATGGTTGTATTTGTTACAAAGCAGAGGTGATAGCCGGCTGCGATAAGCTGGGCCAATGTCTCGGCTGCGCCAGGAATAGGGCGCATACTAACATGCAGAACGCCATCAACATCGAGTAAAATAGCACGTGAAGCGGTCATAGATACACCAGCTCTCTAATAGATGAGATGAATAGCCGTTCATGTGAAGAGCACTATAGCATAATCAGGCTAGTCAGATTAGCATAGAGCTACCTAATTGTGCTAGTTTGCGTATCAGTCATGGAGTAAAGTATACACTCAAAAGGGATGTCTGCGTCAAGGATGAGTGGCATCGTATTCTGGAAAAACACGAGCATAATGATGAAACATGTGCTATCATGACACTATCTCATGGGTAGTAGATAGTGTATAATGAAGCGGCTAACAGTATCCTCAAAAAGGAGTTCAATGCATGCAAGGAGACCTGACAGGGCATGTTCTCAAAGATCGCTATAAACTCATCGATGAGCGTGGGCGGGGAAACTTTGCTGTTGTCTATGTGGCCCGTGATCTAGAGAACAACAAAATTTATGCGATTAAGGTCATGCATCTAGAACTATCCGATGATGATGACTTGCTTGCGCGTTTCCAGCGTGAGGCCCACATTCTCTTACGTCTCAACGATGCGCATCTGGTACGGATTGTTGATTATGGCGATGAGCGTGGGATGCATTATATCGTGATGGATTATGTGGATGGTCAAAACTTGCGCTATCATATGCATAATAATAATGGGCCAATGGATGCCTTGCGGGCGTTGAATTATGCTCACCAGATTACGGAGGGCCTAGATGCGGCCTACAGACAAGGTGTAGTGCATCGAGACATCAAGCCGCAAAATATTCTCGTGAACAGTGGGGATGTGATAAAGATCACGGATTTTGGTCTTGCTCGTAGCCGCGAAACAGTCACGTTGACGCAATCAAATGTATTTATGGGAACTCCTTACTATATTTCGCCAGAGCAGGCAGATAGTGGACGTTCTGCGGATACGCGCTCGGACCTCTATTCGGTGGCAGCTGTGTTATTTGAGATGTTGGCGGGTCGTCCGCCATATCAAGGAGAGACGGCTGTTGATATTGTGATTAAGCACCACAATGAGAAAGTGCCGTCTATTTGTCGTTTGCGTCCCAGCTTGCCTCTTGAAATGGATCAATTTATGCAGAAAGCGTTGGCAAAGCAACCGGAAGAGCGTTATGCCACGCCGCAGGAGTTTATGGCGGCCCTTGATCGTTTGCAAGAGAGTATACAAGCGGCATTGCCGGAGAAACGTCCGTCGTCTGTTGGAGTAGCAGGCCCGGAGCCAAAGGTTGGAGCCGCAGCACAGGGTGTGCAGGGCCAGGTGAGTTTAGGAAAAGCGCACCCGGTCGCGCAAAAAGACGCACGTCTTGTAGTTCTCTCAAATGGAGAGATCATTCCCTTACGGGGAGAACTCATGATCGTAGGACGCAAAGACCCCACGTTGGGCATTTACCCAGAGATTAGTTTGGCAGATAAAACAGTTGGACGGCGGCATGCTAACTTGCGCAATCAGCACGGGACATATACCGTTGAGGATTTGAACGCCCTGAACAAAACACGCTTAAACGGGGTGATTTTGATGCCAAATGAGGAGCATGTGCTGAAAGACGGTGATGTGTTACGGTTTGGCAGCGTCGAAGTGCGTTTTGAGTTATAGTGAGCGTGGTGCTGATGAATGGAGTTATGGAGTCGCGGGTAGCAGTCACAGGGCGACCCGCATAAGCAGAACGGCACAAGATCACTTCCCCGTAGGAGCATAAAGGAAGGGAACGTGAACATGTTGCCTCTACGATCTGAGGGGTGAATAGCATGAAAGAGCAGCTAATGGTTATTGCATTGTCTTTTCCTGTTTCGCCGGTGGTTATTGTAATTGCAGGTCTCTTGCTGGCAGCGATTGTAGCGGGTTTTTCCTTCTACCTGTTAAGAGGGAATAAGAAGGATGCGAAGGCGGGTACAGGCAGTGGAGCTGCTAATTGGCAGCCGCAAGTGCCGACACAAGCTGGAGCCGGTGCTTGGAATCAGCCGGGTGTAGGAGCGCAAGGCGATGCCGCATGGGGGCAGCAGCAGGCACAGCAGGGCGGCTGGGGAGCCCCAGGTGGGACACAGCAGGCGCAGCCAGGTGGCTGGGGAGCCCCAGGTGGGACACAGCAGGCGCAGCCAGGTGGCTGGGGAGCCCCAGGCGGGACGCAGCAGGCG
>DAICZM010000152.1 GCA_027311145.1 Ktedonobacterales bacterium | reverse complement strand
GACAGGAGGTGTGACTATGACAATTTTCTGGGCCATTTTCTGGTTGCTATTTGTTTTTTGTGGCCCCATCATCTACGGAATAAGTATGTATATCCGTCAATCGTTCAAGCATCGTGAACGTATGCAGGAGAGGCGCAATGAGGAATTGCGGTTGCAAATTCAACTGGAACAGATGCGCAACACGCATGCTGGCAGGCCAAATGTGCCTTCTCAGTCTGATGTCTTGCCCAAGGACGCTTCCTGGGAGGAGCAGATCCAGGCCCCCTATGAAATGGGGTATCAGCAGATGAATCAGCAACAGTAGACAATAGCAGTCCTGATCTCATATGGAAAATGTTAGAACAGTTCTTCTGAAGAAGATGCCAGAAGAGGGCGATGATGGCCTTGAGCCACACTCTCTGGAAGCACTGTTAAAGACGGTGTAATAGTGGGTGATGCACTCTTTTGGTGAACATTTCTGGGAACTTTTGTCTTCTTTGCTCCACTCTCACGCTGATTGACCTGTGCTACCGTCAAGCAGGCTGGCCGATAGGCTCAGGATGTGTGGAGAGTGGACACAAACAGGGTATGCAAGTTCGCATGAAGCGCGCAGGTATTGCTCTGTCAATCTTCATTCCAACTGTTTTGGAGAGGCAGGGCGACCCTCGCAGTCGTCCTGCCCTTCACCCGATGCTGTTGTCCGTCCGTCTTGTCCGTCTGTTCCCCTCCCATGCAAAGAGGTGCAATGAAGCTTGACAGAGCATTACGAATGTGAAAGCTTTCCAGAGAAGTAATCAAACAAACACTGAAAATTGAGAAATCTGGTTTGTACAGAATTTACCTGCAATAGGAGAATATATGGTTGTACATGTAATTAATGATGTGACGCTTACATTGCTGGAAGGCAATATTGTTGCGGTGGAGGCGGACGCAATTGTTAATGCCGCCAATGCTGGCCTTGCGGGTGGTGGAGGTGTCGATGGTGCCATTCATCGCGCTGGAGGACCTGAGATCATGGCGGCGTGCGCTAAAATCGGTGGTTGTCCGACTGGCAGTGCGGTGGCTACAACGGCGGGTCGCCTGCACGCAAAATACGTTTTTCACGCCGTTGGCCCCATCTACGACGGACGGCCTGAAGATGCGCGGCTGCTTGCTAGTGCATATCAGGCCTGCCTTGATCTGGCAGAACAGCACCAGATCAAAAGTATTGCCTTTCCATCGCTCAGTACGGGAGTGTATGGTTATCCGCTCGATCTCGCGGCTCCTATTGCCTTGCGCGTGGTCATCGATCATATCACGAAGCCAACTAGCCTGCACACGGTGACATTTGTGCTTTTTGGCAAGACATCTTTTGCGGCCTACGAACGCGCCTTGAAAACGTTGGCGGAATAAGGTTGTGATACAGCAATGCCTGCTCATTGTCGCGCATGAGAAATGTGGTAGAATAGCAGTGATATCCCTGCTATTCAGCGATATTCGTAGCTATTTGAGATATACGATACGAATATCGCATGAAACGGCGGATTAGCTCACAAAAATGGCGTAAGTTCTGTATTTGAAAGGGCTACGGTATGAGCGAGTACAAACTACTCATCAATGGCGAGTTGGTTGAGAGTAGCACGGGCAAGACCTATAGTGATATCAGCCCAGCGACAGGTGCGGTGATTGCCGAGGTTCCTGAAACCACGCTTGACGATATGAACCGCGCAGTTGCAGCAGCACGGGCAGCTTTTGATGATGGACGCTGGTCTGGTCTACCACACGCAGCACGGGCAGCGATCTTAGAGAAACTGGCAAGCCTGGTTGAGTCTCACGCGGGTGAACTGGCAAGCCTGGAATCGCAAGACACGGGTAAACCGATCAAACTGGCGCGTGATAGCGATATTCCTTTTGCCGCCGATAACTTGCACTTTTTTGCGGGGGCGGCACGTCACCTTGCTGGAACTGCCAGTAGCGAATACACAGGCGGGCATACGAGCATCATTCGCCGCGAAGCGGTGGGTGTGGTGGCCTCGGTCGCCCCTTGGAACTATCCCTTTATGATGGCCGCCTGGAAACTGGGGCCAGCCCTGGCTGCTGGCAATACCGTTGTCTTCAAACCATCGCCTGAGACGCCGCTGACGGCCCTGAAACTTGGCGAACTGGCTTTAGAGGCGGGCATTCCTGCGGGCGTGCTGAATATTATTGCCGATGGTCCCGACGTAGCCCCCAGTCTGGCAAGCCATAAAGATGTCAACATGGTCTCGATTACAGGTAGTACGCGCAGTGGCAAATATGTGATGCGCGCTGCTGCCGACACGATCAAGCGCGTCCACCTGGAATTGGGCGGTAAGGCTCCTTTTATCGTCTATGAAGATGCCGATATCGAGGCGGCAGCCAACGGCGCGGTCGTGGGTGGCTATGTCAACTGCGGCCAGGACTGCACCGCCGCGACACGTATCTACGTGCATGAAAGCATTTACGATGCCTTTATGGCTTCGTTTTTGAGCAAGGTGAAGCAGATTCGTGTAGGCGATCCGACCAGCGAAAGCACAGACATGGGACCGTTGATCTCAGCTCGTCAGCGCAACTCGGTCGAGGGTTATGTCGAGCGTGCTCTACGCTCTGGTGCGAATATTCTGCTCGGTGGCAAGCGGGCCTCAATCGCGGGCTTTGAGAGCGGTTTCTTCTTCGAGCCGACGGTGGTTGCCGAGGAGCGGCAAGATGCCGAGATCGTACAGAGCGAGGTCTTTGGTCCAGTGATTGTTGTCTCGCGCTTCAAGACAGAAGAAGAGGTGATCGCGAAGGCTAATGGCGTTGTCTATGGTCTGGCGGCCTCGGTTTGGACGCGCGATGTCTTTAAGGCGATGCGTGCTGGCCGTGACCTTAAATTCGGCACGGTCTGGGTCAACGATCACCTGCCGCTTACTTCAGAGATGCCGCATGGTGGCTATAAAGAGAGCGGCATCGGCAAAGACATGTCGATGTACTCGTTCGAGGAATATACGCAGGTCAAGCATGTGATGATCGAACTGAGCGGAGAGGCACGCAAGGGTTGGCACTACACCATCTTTGGCGACCCCACGTAATGTAGCATTCCCATCGCTTTATGATAAAGGGCAAATCATCCAGGTAGATAGCCGTGATGATTTGCCCTTTAGTTTCAGTTTGGCGACAAAAAAGGCTACTTGCTCAGCAGATTCAGCGTGTTGCTATTGTCGTCGGTGAAGTAGACGAGCAGGTTGCCGTAGCTGTCGGTTGTGGCAGCGATACCAAAGAGAGCAGAATTTGCGCCCGTGATGGGGTTGACGGGATTGGGGTCGAGAACACGTGTGCCGACAACCTCACCCTCATTGGGGTTGATCTCAACCAGTTTATTATTGGCCTGGTTGACAACCAGCAGATCACCATTGATTGGATTGATTGCCAGACCTGCGGGAATACGCAGTGGACCACCCCGGAAGACCGTGATACCCTGATCGGTAGAAAGCATCGATGTCGTGTTGATCGTGCTGCTATTGGGGAAGGCCGCGATGCGGTTGCGCGCCGGGTCTACAACGAACAGTACATCCTGATAGGTCTTGTCATCCCACGTCCATGTTGGAACCCAGGCCATGCCCTGTGGTGCAATAATCGGCACATTGGAAAGGCTACCATAGGGGAATTGCCCAATCTGGAAGACTTTGAAGGTTGGTTTGCCGTTAACGGGGATGATGTCGATGCGGTCAATTGTGCCATTGCCCGCATTGGTTGAAAAGAATGCCGCGATAGAACCGTCATTGGGATTGGGTGTGCCGCCATTGAAGGCTTGTCCCCAGGGCTTATCGAAGAGAGGGCTGGTGATGGTGACGACCGCTACTCCGCTAGGAGTGAAAATCTGCACGTTGTTGCCGCTATAGTTGGCAACCCAATCGTTGCCATGAGCGTTGAACGCTTCGGCTGCGGGACCATTTGTACCCGCGTTAGGTGTGTTAAAAAGTTGGCCCGTGCCTTTGCCCATTGGGAAACGCACAAGCGTTGTGCCTGTGTCATTTGCTCCGAAGTTACTTACAACGATATCTCCAGATGCAAGGACGCCCGGTTGACCTGTTGATACCGTCCCTGGAGGAGCTATCGCAATGCCATAAGGATTGGCATCGACTGTGATAGGGCTGCCATGCGCGTCTAAGATATTGGCTGTACTGCCAACAACACTGATTGTGTGCAGTTGATTGATTGTGCTGGCACGGTCATCACTATGGGCAAATGTGACCGCACTGGTGGCAAAAAGTGTGAGAACGAGCATCGCTGTACTGGTCAATGCTGCCAGTATGCGCCATTTTGTCATGTGTATCTGCTCCTTTGCAATTGTAAAAATGTAAAACATCATTAAATGTGGCAAACCTGTGAAAGATGTTTTTGCTTATAGCATCAACAAAGTTCATATATTAGTACGGAGCAGGGTTACGACGTTGTGATGCAAATGGTTTGTGATTGCCTGGAGGTTATGGTGGTACACTCTATTCAATGAAATGTGGGGAGTCTCAATGCTCCCCACTTGTGCATGCATAGGCCAGGACGTTAGTGTAGATTATCGACCAGACGACGAGCAACATAGAGCCAGTGTTCAGGCGTATCGTCAGGGATAGAGCATCCATTGGCGAGCAGCAGGCGGCGGCCTTTTGTCTGCGTTACAGCACCCATGATCTCATTTTCCAGTTCGGTCTCACCACCGTGTACCAGCGGGCCACGTTCCGCCAGACCACCCATGAGACATTTATCGGTCATAGTGAGTGCCTCGCTGAGGCTTGGCCCGTTCAGGCGGTCACTCCAACTGAGGACCTGAATGGGGTAATTGGTGAAGAGATCGAAATAAATCTCATCATCTATTTGGGAGGGGTCGGCATGGATATGAATAATGTTGAGCCAACCGGCACTGGCTCCCTGCAAGGCTTGCAGATCGGAGGGACGGCAAAGCCGCGTATATTCATCTTTGGTAAAGTCCGCGCTGGTTGCTGCCATACAGGAGAAAAAAATGCCGCTGGCTCCGGCCTCGATGGCGGCCTGCATCAGCGTGCGCAGGTTTCCGGCCACTATCGCGAGACCTTGCGTGAACGATTCAGGGTCACGGCGTGCCTCAGCAATAGCCGATTGCATCCCCATGCCCATGTAGCGGAGCAAATAGGTTGTTGGACTAAAAAGTGTGAGGATAAGTGGGTAGTCGTTGCCCAATTGTGTGCGCAACGTGCGAATACAGCGTAATTGCTGCTGAAACATGGGTGTGTCTAGTGCGAGCGATGGCAGGTCACGCCATTGTGCCGCATTGGTGAGTGCGCTCGTGGGAACAGGATAGGGCAGATCGGGCATGATCTTGATGATATCGAGGTTGAACTTCTTGTAAAAAAAGTCTAGTGTCGCGGCAGCAAGCAGTTCACCTGAACCCTGGGCCTCTTCTTTGAAGTGATGCCAGAAGCAAAAAGGAATGCGGTCTACATGTTCTCCGTGGAGGGCAGCACGGACGCGTTCGGCGGGGGTCATTGTCTGTGTCATAGTCTCGTGAACTTTCTGTGAGCTATATTCTCTCTCTTCATGTTTTGCTGTTATGCATAGTGACAGAGTTTCTCTGCATTGCTTTAGAGTGTACGCACGTCATTCTTGGGGCGGGTTTGCTGGAGAGGTCCCAAACCTTGTGCATAGCGGTCGCGCTCATCGTCGCTCTGCCGCGTTGAACGAGCGAGGATGAGTTGATCGCACCAGCGAGCGAGCAAGGCGCCAATGAAAGCTCCGCCTGTGAGCAGTGCTGCTTTTACCAGCATAGTGTGTAGCTTTGCCATGATGTACTGTTCCCTTTCTTGACAATCGCGTATAATCTCGGCAATCTCACAACTCCTGTTCCTTAAGTATAGCACGGAGCCAGACAGTCAAACATAGTCAATCCCGAAGAGTCGAAGCGTTTTTGTATGCCATGCCATGAGCGGAGTGAGATGCGATAACGTTGTTTGGCATGCTGATTACGACTGAAAATGGTTGCCAAGAAGTAGGGGTGACCTCGACGTTATGGCTAAAATCTGTTACTATGTTGCCAATCTTCTATAGAGTGCAGTATTGTAAATTGCAAACTGTGATTTAAGAAGCGATGGAGAGGCTGTTCATGGATAGACTGCGGCGAAGAATTCAGGTTGCGCGTGGAGAACTGCCAGCGGACCTTGTGTTACGCAATGGGAAACTCGTCAATGTTTGTAGCGGTGAATGTTATCTGGCCGATGTTGCCATTCTCGATGGTTACGTGGTGGGCATCAGTGAAACTCAGCAGAGTGAGGCTAATGATTATCATGGGCAAGTAGAGCGTGATTTGCAGGGTCGCTGGCTGTCACCTGGGTTGATTGATGGGCATATGCATATCGAGAGTACGATGCTGGTGTTGCCTGAGTTTGCTCGTCTGGTTGTGCCATGTGGAGTGACAAGCGTGATGCTTGATCCTCATGAATTTGCGAACGTGATGGGCGTTGAGGGCATTCGCTATGTGCTGGAGTCAGGGCGTAATTTGCCGCTTTCGGCCTATGTGATGCTTTCGTCCTGTGTTCCCGCTTCTGCATATGAAAGTCCCTATCGCGTATTAAAAGCAGAAGATTTGTTGCCGCTCTTGGAAGACGAGCGCGTGCTGGGTCTGGCAGAAATGATGAATATGCCGGGCGTACTGCAAGGTGATGAGCAGGTCCTGGCAAAAATAGATGCCACGCTCCGTCGTGGGCTGGTTGTTGATGGCCATGCGCCGGGGTTACGGGGGCGTGATCTGTGTGCCTACGCAGCGGCGGGCGTAATGTCCGACCACGAATGCACTACAGTAGAAGAGGCGCGCGCGCGTCTGCGCTTAGGGATGTGGCTGATGATTCGTGAAGGCTCGGCAGCACGCAACCTTGACGCTTTGTTGCCGCTTGTGCAGGAATTGCATCCGCCGCGTGTCTTTTTTGTCACCGATGATCGAGACCCACAAGATTTAACGACACGCGGTCACATTGACTCGATGGTGCGTCGTGCAATCGCGTTGGGCTTGGCACCGCTAGAGGCAATTCGTCTTGCTTCATACAATACGGCGCAATATTTTCGCCTTTATGACCGAGGTGCGCTTGCCCCTGGTTTTGTGGCGGACATGGTTGTGCTGGATGATCTTGAGCAGTTCCGCGTCGAATCGGTGTATAAAGATGGTGTTCTGGTCGCACAGAACGGTCGGCTAATACGCGAGCAAGACGCTACACCTGTCAATGTGAGTGTTGCCGCGCATGTTACTGGAACCGTGCATATCGGCCCCTTAACGGAAGCTGACCTGCGTATACCAGGGAAGCCTGGTTTAGTTGAGGTGATAGGGATTGAACCAGGCCAGATTATCACGCGTCATTTGCAAGAAGAGGCACTGCTGCGAGACGGTGCGATTATCGCGGACCCGGCGCGTGATGTGCTGAAACTGGTTGTGGTAGAGCGTCATCATGCCAGCGGACATCTTGGGTTAGGTCTGGTCAAAGGATTTGGCCTGAGAAAGGGAGCGATTGCCTCAAGCGTGGCGCATGATGCGCATAATTTGGTGATCGCGGGCGTAGATGATCGCGATATTGTGCGTGCTGCTTATGCCTTGCAAGAGATGGGCGGTGGTTTTGTCTGTGTGGTGGATGGCGAGGTGCGTGCGCGTGTGCCTTTACCCTATGGGGGGCTAGTCTCGCCCTTACCGGCGCACGCATTGGTAGGGCAGTTGCGCACGCTAGATGCGCTCGCAGCTGAACTCGGTTGTCAATTAGAGCATCCTTGTATGACGTTGAGCTTTCTCTCGCTCTCTGTAATCCCCTCGCTTAAACTGACGGATAGGGGACTGATTGATGTCGAAACATTTACACTGCTACCACTACAAAGGTAATATGCATGCTACTCAACCTGGTTGAATATCATTGGGCCGAACACATTGATGATGCGCTACTCCTATTGGCGCGCCTCGATGTAAAAACTGTCCCACTGGCTGGTGGAACATATTTGCTGGCATTGCAAGATGACAGTATTGAAGCTGTTGTTGACTTGCGCGATCTGGAGCTATCCTATGTTGTGGAAGATGTGCGCGCAATGCGTATTGGGGCGATGACGACGCTCCAGCAGATCGTTGATACTCCGCTTACCAAAGACTATGCGATGGGTGTATTGGCAAAAGCTGCGCAGTTCTCAGTGGCATCGCAGCTGGTGCGCAACAGTGCCACGCTAGGCGGTACGCTGGGAGCCGGCATTGCCTCACAGGCTGACTTGCGTACCGCTTTGGTTGCCTTTGACGCGGAAGTCGTGGTACGTTCCGGTTCCAAGACGCAGGTAAATCTCAGTGGTGGAACTGCGGAACGTCCCGGTTTGTCACTAGCCAGTGTGGTGTATAAAGGCAAGCAGGAGCGACGTTTGGCATGCAGTGCCTTGAGCGAGGAGCGCAGGCCAAGCGAGTTGATGATAGAGATTATCCTTCCACGTCTCAGCTATAGCACCGGTGCAGCATTTCAGCGTATTGCACGCACTGTAAGTGATTGTGCCTTGCTGAATGTGGCGGCGGTGGTGGAATTTGACGGCGGCGTATGTCAAAAGGCGCGTTTGGTCTTTGGGGGTCTAAATATGGAGCCAATGCGCGTGCTGGCGGCGGAGCGACAATTGGAGGGGCAGACGCTCGATGTGCTTGCGGAAGAAGCACAGTTAATAACATTTTTGCGCAATGGATTAGTAGAGTTTCGCCCACCAGCGGACCCACAAGCCAGTAGTGGCTATCGAAGAACGTGTAGTGTTCCTTTGGCCTATCACGCGCTTTCCGAGGCGATTCAGGTCGCTCGCTGGCGTGGTATCATGACGAATCAATCGAGCAATACAGGCAACCTGGAAAGAGAGCGAGCCTAAATGGAACTTGAATTGCGTATGAATGGTGTGGTAAAGAGTTTGGAGATTGCTCCCAACGAAATGCTGCTGTCGGTGCTAAGGCGCGAGAACTATTGCGGTGTGAAACAAGGCTGCGACACGGGCGAATGTGGAGCTTGTACTGTGTTAGTTGATGGAGTTGCGCGTCCAAGTTGTACGATGCTGGCAGCACAAGCAGGTGGTTGCACGCTGACAACTGTGGAAGGCATCGGAACGGCTCGCCAACTGCACCCATTGCAAGAGGCCTTTATCGAAGTTGGGGCGGTACAGTGCGGTTTCTGCACGCCCGGCATGTTGCTCTCGGCCTATGCTTTGCTCAAACGCAATCCTCGTCCGAGCGAGGTGGATGTGCGTAACGCCTTGTCGGGGAACCTCTGTCGTTGTAGTGGATACGTCAAACCTGTACAGGCTGTGTTGCGCGCTGCCGCTATCCTGCGTGGCGAAAAGGTCGCGCCCGTGGAAACAACTGCACCAACCCGTGACGAACAGGCTACAGCCAATATGAGCGGGAAATTGCGTTCTGTCTCGGTCAATGGAGTTGCCAGCACGACGGGCAAACTCAGTGTGTTGGCAACGGGGGCAACAGGCCAGATGGCTGCCTTACGAAATAGCAGTTCTATGTTGAGTGTCGTGGGCAAGGCGGCTCGTGCGCTGGATGCGGTGAAACTTGCGACCGGTCGCCCTGCTTTTGCTGCCGACGAGCAGCCACGTGGTATGCTCTATGCGCGTGTGTTGACCAGTCCCCACGCGCATGCAGTCATTCGCTC
>DAICZM010000151.1 GCA_027311145.1 Ktedonobacterales bacterium | reverse complement strand
GTGGTGCATATTATTATGAATTATTCGTTTGATCCTAAAAACATATCACCTCTAAATAATGCCGCGACTCCGCAAAATGGGGTGGGCGGAAACAGCATGGGTGTACCTCCCGCCGCTCAAGCGGTCCCTTCTCCTTTGACTCCCTATGCCGTTGCTGGCGAAAACCATGATAAGCGACGCCTTGCTGCTGGCACGGAGCTATCCAATGCACGTTATCGTATTGAGCGTCTGATTGCCTCTGGTGGCATGGGGGCGGTCTATCGCGCATTAGATACACGCTTCAAGCGTCCCTGCGCAGTGAAGGAGATGCTGGATGAATTCCAGAGCGAGACAGAGCGGCAGCAATCAGTAGAATGGTTCTCGCGTGAGGCGACATTGCTCCTCGAACTCAACCATCCTTACATCCCGCGTGTGCGCGATTTTTTTGTTGAGCAGGGTCGCCATTATCTGGTGATGGATTTTATTGAGGGGCGCACAATGGGTGAGGTTGCGGACCGTGAAGGCAATGTGGCGGGTGTGAACGGGGCGCGTGGTATTACAGAGGCACGGGCACGCAGTTGGGTGCAACAGCTTTGTAATGTGTTGGCCTACCTGCATCGTCAGACGCCGCAGGTCATTTTTCGTCATCTAAAGCCTGCAAATATCATGGTAACCGATCAGGACGAGATTCGCCTCATTGATTTTGGCATCGCACGCCCGTTTCAGTCGCAGAATCAATCCACTATTATTATGACGCCTGGTTATGCGCCACCTGAGCAGGTACAGGGCATGCCGGAGCCACGCAGTGACCTTTATGCTTTAGGGGCAACCTTGCACAATGTGCTGACCCGTCACGATGCGAGGAATAACAAGCCACTCTTTGTTTTCCCGCCCGTGCGTTCACTGCGTCCTGATGTCTCGCCCGAATTTGACCAGCTTATTCAGAAAGCTGTTGCATTATTGCCCGATCAACGCTGGTCGGGGGCAAGTGAGATGGAGCGTGCCGTGTTGGCGTTACCGCCGATTACTATCGTGCCAATCAATGTGCCAATACCTCAAGCCGCTCCACAGCCACGTCCGATATCATCGCAACCATCAATCGGGGGTGCGCAAGGAGCGATGTCGATGTCACCAGGTGTTACCCCAGCGCGCAATAGTACGACGGGGCCTGCGGGTATCTATCTGACGACCGCTCTCAATCATATTGCGGCTGGACGTTTTGAAGATGCCTTTGGACCTGTGCGACAAGCACATACGCTGGAACCTGATAACGCGCTCGTCCATAAGGTTTTTGGGATGATTTTTGCGCACCGTCAACCACCGCAAGTGGAGCAGGCGATGCAGGCCTATAATCGTTCCTTGCAACATAATCCCACCGATGCCGAGACGCATAAATTAGTAGGCGATGTCTTCTTTTACTTACGCCAATTGCCGCAACAGGCCGTTCCAGCCTATCGCCAAGCATTGAGCCTGAATGCGAATGATGCTGAAGCCCACTATCGTCTGGGACAGTGCTATGAACGTGTGAACCAGTTACAGCCGGCTTTGCACGAATACCAGGAAGCGGTACGGCTTGCTCCTAAGCAGGTTGTGATGCAAGTGGCGTTAGGGCAACTTGCTTTGCGCATGAATCAGTTGCCGCTTGCTGAACATGCGCTAGTACAAGCCCTTTTTATTAACGCGGCAGATCATAATACACGGTTTCTGCTCTGCCAAGTCTATGAGCGCGAAAATAAACTAGACGATGCGCTTCGTGAGTGTGGCTATGTTGTAGGGCCATTGGGCAGTAACCAAGCCGTCCTACAGATGCACCAGCGATTGCGGGCGCGTTTAGGACGCTAAGTAGCATGATATGCAGATGCCCTGTACATCTGGCATAAAGGGGAATATTGATATGAGTACGCATGGTACAACCTCTAGAACTCACAATGGCGTGGATACGTGGCGCGGAGTACGGCGATCTCTTGTGAGTCCGTTGCTCAGCGGTATGCTGCTCGCTTTGTTCCTATCCACGCCTGTCTTCGCCAGTTCTATGACTCGACTCACGAGTTTACCCAGTCTACCCAGTTTGCCACAATACCAGGCGCGTGCCGGGGTCTCCGTTGTACGTCTCATCGTCACATACACGGCTGTCAATACGGCCATTAAGCCTACTTCCCCTTCGCCAACAACGCTTCTTGTCTGTACAGGTGTTGGTATCATTCTCAAAAGTTGGACTTCGATGGGGGCAACAGACCAGAATAACTGGTTGCTGACCGATGGCAAGCTGGTTGATCCGCTGGAGGCCTCCTGTGTTCCCGGTAGCGTGAAAGCGGTTCTCTCTTCGATTCAGGTGATAAACAGCAATGAATATAGTCAATCCGTCGTCACGCATCCGGTCTCTCTGCCAACAACGATTGCGACGCTAACCGATGTGACCAATATTCACTGCCAGACAGATCCATGTAGTAATGGGGCGGCACTTGTTGCTTTTGCCACGACCGCCGCGAATACTCTTCCCTTTGTTGACCTTGCCACGACCGATCTGAAGCAGGTGGCGGGACTTGAATTGACGCAAAGCACTGACCCCAAGCTCCTTCCCCCTGCCTCGCTACCAAAAGGTCAAACTGTTGCTGAGTATGAAAAAAATCTGCAAGCCTATCAGACTACGAGCATTATTGCCCCCAATACTGGACCCGCCACACCAGAATTTGGTGTTCCGTATGTCAATCAAGCAGGTGAATTGGTTGGCATGCATATCAACGCGTTGGCAACATTTACCGCCAGCGATATCACTGCCTTGCTCCATACCATCCCCGCTGTGCAGGCCACACCCACTCATATCAATGCCGTGCATGATAATTGGGTGAATGGCATTCTGGATTATTACCAGGGGCCGAGCCATTATGCTGCTGCCCATACGGCCTTCCAAAAGGTTGTCAGTGAGAATGCACAATTCCAGGGTGCGCAAGCATTTGTGGCCGCAAGCCTGGTGGGCGGTAGCCAGCCCGCATCGACGTCAGGAACAGGCGGCAGCACTCCATTGGGTGGGAAGCTTACACTGCTCGGTTTTAGTATTCCCTGGCTCTGGCTCATCCTTGCTGGTGGAGCGGTTCTCCTGATCTTGCTCATTGTCTTTTTGACGGTCTTGTTTAGCCGCACGCGCCATAAGCGCGCCTTCGATCAAGAGTGGCAGGAAGCACAACGAATGTCTGATACGCAGATAAAAGCGATCCGTGCGCAAGAGCAGCGTCAGCGTCCTCGTGCGATAGTTGATAAGCCAACGCTTGTGCCGGAAAGCCAATTTCCTGGCCTGCAATATCAAGGGCAAAGCTCAGCGGCAAGCGCACCGTCAGGCATGCAACAATCAAGGCCTCCTTTGGCAGCGGGGGGCATGCCGCCTGCTCCACCACTAGTAAGGCAATCCGGTCCAGCCGTGCCGTTTTCTCGTGAGGCTGTTGGCCCTGAATGGCATTGTCCACAGTGCAATGAGGTAATAGATCGCGGCTCGACATTTTGCCCTTTCTGTGGAACCCAACTTTCGCCCTCTGATTCGGGACTGCATGCACGTTTCCGTATTCCGCCTGTCGCTAGTGAAGCATCGCTAGAGAATCAGCCAACGCAGGAGATTGGTGCGAGTTTAGCCAAACAAAATAACAGTGTGGATATGGAGGCAACCTCGCCTGATCTCTCGCGGCACGAGATGACACGTGTGGCCAAAGAGATCAATCATGGTTTCGTCGTGGTGACACGCACAAACCCTGGCAGGAAGCGGCAACATAAGCCGAACGAGGATAGTCTCTTTGCTGCGCAAGGTTCGCGGAAAGTCAATGCGCCCCTGCAACTGCAACAGGTGGGTTTGTTTGTAATCGCCGATGGTATGGGCGGGCATGCCAATGGGCAGGATGCGAGCCGTATGGCGATTCAGACCATCGCCAATTACATCGTGCCTCGTATTTCCAGCAACGTAGAAACAGGGAGCGATGCCTTACGCCAACTCTTGTTGGATGGAGTGCGTGCGGCCAACAAAGCTGTTCACGAGCGTAATATGGAGCAGCATGCTGATATGGGAACGACGATGACCGCCGCGCTGGTTGTAGATATGCCTTCCACGATGGTTACGCCGGATGCTCAAAGCGTACCCTGTCCCGTAACCGCGTTTGTGGCAAATGTGGGTGACAGTCGCACTTACCTCTATCGCGATGGACGCCTGCGCAAGGTCACACAAGATGGCTCCGTGGGAGCAAGCCTTGTACAGGCGGGTCTAATTGAAGAAGATGACATCTATACACATCCAAAACGCAACCAGATTTATCGCAGCCTGGGCGAGAAACTGGATATCGAGGTTGATACCTTTGTGCAACCGCTCTGTGTCAATGATCGCCTCTTGTTATGTTCTGACGGCCTGTGGGATATGGTGCGCGATCCCAAAATCGAGCAAGTGGTAAGAAGTCATGCCCCGGATGGTGCGTTGGGCGACTCTCTCATTCAGGCCGCCCTGGACGGCGGTGGTGAAGATAACGTGAGCGTGATTGTGGTGCATATTCCTGAAGAGAGCAAGCGTACCGGGCGTTTTGGCATTCAGTTGATCGACAAACCCGATACGGTCCAAGTCCAAATGCCCCAATAGGGCGTGATAATGCACAGGAAGATGAGAAACAATCCCAATCTGCAAGCGTGTGAAGTCTAATTATAGTGGAAATTGTGGCTTCTTCCGCTCTGTGCTATAATCAAGTCAGCATCTCTTTGTCTTGACAGGAGACTGTGGAGACAGGTATAAGAGAACTGTTTGGAGGAAAAAACTCGTGTTAACATCAGTCAATCCGGGATATCTGTACGCGGGTATTTTGCTGGTTGCGGGCTTCGGCTTCGTGATCGTCACGACAGCCGTGGCAAATATACTTGCGCCTCACAATAGAACAAAGGAAAAACTCCAGACGTATGAGTCTGGTGAGACGCCAATCGGTTCTGCTTGGGTGCAGTATCCGTTGGGCTTCTACATCTTTGCCCTACTTTTTGTTGCTTTTGATGTAGATATTGTGTTCATTGTTTCGTGGGCTATCATTTTTAAGCAATTAAGTGTTTTTGGTTTCTTTGAAATTCTCTTCTTTATTGTTGTTCTCGCGCTTGGTTTGGTCTATGCGTGGCGTAAGGGAGTGACGCGATGGATTTAGTACCACGTTCTACAAGTGTCCCTAGTACCACAACGGGCTACCGCGACCAGAATGCCGCGCTGGCACGGGACCTTGCGCCAATCAATCAGATCACTGGCGTTGCGGTCGCGCCAAAAATGCTCAAAGGCGATTATTTGGCTCTGGATGTTGCGCGGGAGCATCTGGTAGCGGTCTGCCGCTTTTTACGCGATCAGCTGAGTTTTGATCTGCTCGCATGTATTTCGGGCGTGGATATGCTTGACCATCTGGAAACTGTCTATCATGTGCGCTCGACCACACGTGGACAGCTCTTGCAGCTCAAGGTGCGCCTGGATAATGAGAAGCCGGAAGTTGATAGTGTGGTCTCTGTCTGGGCCGGAGCAAACTGGCTGGAGCGCGAGACGTATGATTTGTATGGTATTCACTTTGTGGGCCATCCTGATCTGCGACGCATGCTGCTGGATGACGATTTTGAAGGCCATCCCTTGCTCAAGAACTTCCATCAAGTGCCGCTCACTCTCAAGTCACGGGCAACCACGCAAGTTGATCCCAATATGGCTGTCGCAGGCAATTTCCAGCAGCAACGCCTGGAGCGTGTTGTGCAGAAAAAGCTCGGGCAGGGCTTGGAAGAGCGTCTCCATCCTGGCACACCTACCTTTGGTCATGCCTTTGGCGACTATGAGGCAGAACAGGCAAAGCCGGACGCGGCACGCCCCGCAGACGAAACCGCTGCTGGTAAATAACATATACAAAACAGAGATCAAGAGCATCAGAAGGTGAAACGTTGCCATGGCGAAAACGAAAGCGCGGAAGAGAAAATCAGTCTCGCGTAGCACACAGGTATCAGAGCATCCTGCGAACACAGGTGTGCGGCCTGTGCGTAAGCTTACGTCTCTGGATAATGCGCAGGCTTTGCTGATGCCGAGTCTGGTCGCGCTGGGCAGTTGGGGTATCGCTTTTACCTTTACGTTTCTTACAACGCAGCCCAATCACCTGCTGTTTGGCGGGATGGCGGCTCTGATGGCTTTGCTCTGGTCGGTGAGCCTGGGTGTGCGTGCGCAGAGAATGATGCAACGCAAATAACATGTAATAGAGCAATATGAGGAATGTTATGGCGACAAATCCAGATACAGAGATACAAACGCAACAGACGGATCAGCCCGAAGGCCTGAAATCGCAAGAAATGCTGCTCAATATGGGACCGCAGCATCCGAGTACGCATGGTGTGTTGCGTTTGGTCCTGGCCCTAGAGGGCGAAACGGTCGTTGATTGTACACCCGTCATTGGGTACTTGCACCGTGGGATCGAGAAAATTCTTGAGAATCGCACGATCATGGCCGGTATCCGTTATATGGACAATGCCGATTATCTTTCGCCAATGCTTAATGAGATTGCTTACGCGGGTGCAGTCGAGCAGGCAATGGGTATAGAACCACCACGGCGTGCGCAGTATATCCGTTTGTTAGTGGGCGAGTTGCAGCGTATCGCGAGCCACCTGGTCGCGGTTGGCACTTACCTGGTGGACCTGGGGGCATTTACTCCTATTTTATGGGCGTTCCGCGACCGCGAAGGCATCCTTTCGCTGTTTGAGGCTCTCGGTGGCAGTCGTTTCAACGTGAACTATATTCGCGTTGGCGGCGTCCTCCACGACTTTCCTAAGGGCTGGCTGAAAGAGTGTGAAGCGTTTCTTGACCTGTTCGAGAAGAACATGGACGAATTGGACCGTCTGATTACGGGCAACGAAATCTTTGAGTCACGCACACAGGGTGTAGGTTATATCGACCCTCAGCAGGCGATTGCCTACAGCTTGACCGGGCCAATATTGCGCGCCTCTGGCGTGAACTGGGACTTGCGTGTGAATCGGCCCTATATGGCCTATCGCGAAGTGCCAGTACAGGTGCAGGTGCGTCAAGAGGGCGACTGCTATGCTCGCTATAAAGTGCGTATGCAGGAGATTACCGAGAGTATCCGTCTCTGTCGTATCGCACTAGAGAAGTTGCCCGCTGGGCCAATTGGGACACGCACGCCGATTGCGTTGCGTCCACCACGCGGTGAAACTTATTTTAGCATTGAAAGCAGCAAGGGCGAGTTGGGTGTCTACTTTATCAGCGATGGTAGCGAGTATCCCTGGCGTGCCAAGTTACGTGGCCCCTCGTTTGTCAATCTACAAATCCTGCCCGAATTATTGCGTGGTCACAAAATGAGTGACGTGGTCGCGATTATGGGCAGTCTGGATATCGTTCTGGGTGAGGTTGATCGCTAAGGATACCTTATCGAAGTGTCTCGTTATTGAGGTTATTCTATGCATATATTGATAGCAGGTGACTTGGCAGGTACGCTCGCTAGTGGAAACAATGCGTTACTCTGGCAAATTGTACAGTTTCTTGTCGCTTTACTTTCCGCCTTTGGTTTTGTTATGCTGAGTGCGGTGATCCTGATCTTGGCCGAACGAAAAATTATGGGCTGGATGCAGGACCGCCTGGGACCGATGCATACGGGTCCCTGGGGCTTACTGCAAACGGTTGCCGACGTGGGCAAACTGCTTTTGAAAGAGGACATCCATGTCGCGAATAGCGATAAACTGATCTTTTTGCTCGCTCCCTCGGTGTTCATGGCTCCCGTGATTGCCGCGTTTGCGGTCTTGCCCTTCTCGCCTTATATTGGCCTGCCGGGAACCGCTCTGGCAACAGGCATTGTCTATCTGGTTGCGATGAGTTCGCTTGACGTGGTGGGCGTCGTGATGGCTGGTTGGGGTTCAAATAATAAATATTCGTTGATTGGTGGCTTGCGTTCTGCCGCGCAGATGATCTCGTATGAATTACCGCTCGTGCTGGCCCTTGTTGGGGTTATCATGTTTACGAGTGTGTTGGCAGGTATGGTAGGTTTCCCCGGTAGCAGTGGTATTGGCACGATTTCCTTGCGCGAGATTATGATGTTCCAGAACTCGGCGTGGCATAACACGGGTAATCCGGTCCTGGATTTCATTTTTGAGGGCAATACGCCCTGGAGTTGGTTTATCCTGTTCCAACCCTTGATGCTGATCATCTATTATATCTGTGGATTAGCGGAGACGAACCGTCCACCTTTTGATCTGCCAGAGGCCGAGTCGGAGCTGGTTGCAGGCTATCTGACTGAGTACAGTGGCATGCGCTGGGCACTCTTCTTCTTGGGTGAATATGGCAATATGACGATTGTTTCAGCCATCACGACCTTTCTGTTCCTGGGTGGTTGGGCTGGTCCTGGTGTGGCCTACCTGACAGGCCTCAATGCGTTGGGCTGGGGTTTTCTAGGCAACGTATTGGCTCTCGTCTACTTTGTGATAAAAGTGTACCTGCTCTGCTTCGTGTTTATCTGGGTTCGTAGCACGCTACCTCGCCTACGCGCCGATCAATTGATGCAATTTGCGTGGCTGCTTCTCATTCCGGTGACGCTAGCTAATATTCTGGTAACAGGGGCAATCTACTTGATTGTTACGGCCTTTGGTGCGCCTGCCTGGGTCTTCCTGACGATTACGGCAGCGGTCAACTGGGCCTCGCTCTTCGGTTTCATCTGGCTGGTGAGCCGCGTCACTACTGCGACCACGCGTCGCGCTCAGGCTCCTGCGATGCGTGCGCAGCAGCGTGCCAGCGCGCAATCAGCACTGCCTTTGCGTGATAGTGTGCCAGCCCGCGTACCGCAACTTCCACAAGAGGCAACAGCAAGCGCGAGTGTGGCCAGCGGAAAACAATAGCGAAACGGGTAATGTGTCATTGTAGGGGTAGGCGAGGCTTGCGGCTTACACTGGTAGGTTTTGTATCGAATGGGGCAGAATGGGTGTATGGCGGGAACGATGGGCGATCGCAAAGATGACATGGGTAGGGTTTTTCCCGCATGGTGTGGGGATGGGCAGAGACCCTTGCGGTTGCCCATCCGTTCCCATCCCTGATGCGATGGCCCAAAAAACCTCCCTGTGTCAGCCCTTGTGGTCGCCTCGTTTTAGAAAAAGAAGAAAAAGAGAGTGTGATGAGACGACAGCAAGCAGTAGTTCAGCAAGCTTCAGGGCGTGAGCAGGGCGTGGCACCCCTCAGGCGTGTAATGCCTGCTCTGCGAAAGTTTGTCCGCATGCTCCGTTTTGCCCTTGTTGCGGCTTTTCTGCTTTCTAGTTCGCTCCTGTTCTTTCCTTCTCTTGCCTCTGCTCATGCTTATGTGATTGGTTCCGATCCGGTGGATGGCTCGACTATCCAAACTGTTCCTGACATTGTGCGTATCTTTTTCAATGCCCCGCTTAGTGTGCTTAGCATTGCGCGTGTATACCATACGGAAAATGGTGGTTTCGTTGAGGTTCCAACCATACGTAGCTTTGTGTCTCCATTGAGCGCGAAAGAACTGGATACGCCGCTGCTCTCGGCCAGTACTTTGCCGCAGGGCAGCTATTTTGTGCGTTGGTCCGCCATTGCCAGCGACGATGGGCATATCACCTATGGAGCGATTGGCTTCGATGTCGGCTATTCGTCAACCGGACTGAGTGGCGTGTCAACTCTGGGGCCGACAAGTAGCAACGCGCTCTCAAGCATTCAGCTGCTTGACGCAATTGGAA
>DAICZM010000150.1 GCA_027311145.1 Ktedonobacterales bacterium | reverse complement strand
GGCTACTAGTATGTAGTGCAAAGGACTATCTTGGTGTAGATGTAGTCGGGATATGCATTTGGATGACTATAGTATAGACGTATCACGAACAGGAAATGTTGCAGGCTGGAATGATAGTCATGAAGAGCTTATTCTGGTGGTTCGGTATGGATGACGACCGAGCCGAGTTGTGGGTAGGTCAGCCGTAAGATGCGTTTGATTTCTTCTGCCCGAATATGCACCTGGCTTAGTGGTGCTTCCGCCGCAAAAATGGTATGTAATACCAAGTCGAGTTCTGAAGTCTGAATATTGTGTAGGAGGGGAAGGGTTAATTCAGTAGGAGCAGGACGGGAACAGTAGAGATGGATATCGTGCGCGCTGCCCTCACCCGCAATGCGGTTAGCAATGTGTGCCACAGTTGAGACCATTTCAGGGAATTGGTTGGTGACATCCTGACGGCGCACGATGTTGGTGTTGGGAGCTTCCAGATGCGTCGTGACTCTGCGCACCTGCTCGTTGCCTTGTAGCACGGCCTGTTCAAGACGTGAGGCGACGGCATGAGCCTCGCTCAGGTGCATATCAGCCTGTACTTCGACATCGAAATCGGCTTCGAGGCGTCCGCCATCGACTTCGCGCACATGAATGTCATGGGCATGGACCCCTTGGAGTTCTGCCAGATAGTGAATTTGTTCAGTGACCGTTTCCTGTGGACTGGGTGCAAGTTCCACGTGTACCACAACATCGATGTCACCCTGTGGCGAGACACCACGGGCACCATCCATTGCGGCGCGTTCGACCTGTTTGGTCAGTTCATGAATCTGCTCGAAGGTAAAGGTGCGTGGTGCTGCGATAATGATATCGGCAAAGAATTTGTTGCCGGCACGGCGCATCCGCATCCGGCGCACTTCCGTGATATTGGGAATAGTATGAATATACTGGTGTATCTGCGTGGTCAATTCTTCAGGGGCGCGGTCGAGTAAGGCATCGATAGTTTCTTTGGCGAGTTGTAATCCGACCCAGATAACAATTGCCGAGACGCCTAAAGCCGCGATGGCGTCGGCCTGACCAAGCCATGCTGGTAACCGAAAGACTTGTGTCAGACGCACGATCAGCAAGCCCCCAATGACGACGGAAGAACTCCAGATATCAGTGCTGAAATGGAGGGCATCGGCCTCTAATGCCTGGCTACCTAGTTTGCGTGCCACGCGCAGGAGCATGCGCGAGCGCGTAAAATCGACACCGATGGATATAAGCATAATCACAAAAGCCCAGATACTTGCATCAATCGTGCCCTCATGTGTGATGAGGCGATGAATTGCCTCGTAAATAACCCAGCAGGCAGTAATCAGCAGCAGGCCCGCTTCAAAGAAGGCGGAAAGATTTTCGACCTTGCCATGCCCATAGTTGTGTGTGGCATCCGCAGGACGGTCTGCGACCCGTACAGCAAAAAAAGTCATCAGGGCGGCAACCAGATCAAGGCCTGAGTGGATAGCCTCGGCAAGAATGCCGAGACTCCCTGTCAGAAGGGCGACAATAATTTTCAAACTGGTCAGCCCAATCGCCGCTCCAACAGAGGAAAGGGCGGCTGCTGTCTTTTCGCGTTGCGCGGCTGTCGTCTGTGGCATCGTGTTTCCGGCTGCTCCTTGTTACGCTGGCTAGTAGCATTGTATTGCATCGGTCTATTTTCACTATAGCATATGATGTGATTTCATTGTATGCAGAGATTGGCAAAAGAGCAAGCACCCTTACCAGATGGGCTATGGTTATTTTCTCCATAGAATGTGTGCTGTAAACCACAAAATAAAGATTGACATTCGGAAGCGTAACTGTTATCCTTAAGATACAACTGAGAAAAAGTCTGATCCGCGTTGAGCGAGCATAGTATGAGGTGGATTGCCAACAGAGAGCCGATGGCTGGTGGAAATTCGGCAGGGAAAAAATCGCTTCAGAACCCCCTCGTGAGCGGCTGACCGAAGAAAGCCTTGTGGGAACCTGTTTATCGTTGCTATCATACTCTCTGATAAACAGTGTCGGGAGCGGTGTGCCGCGTCCGTACAAAGGCAAGTAGGAACAGGTGGGTGGCTCCCATACAGCGTGCTAGCCGATGAAAAGTGGTCTTTCCGCCTTCGCTACACTGTGGTAGGGGAATGCGTGAGTCGCGTGTTACGTGATTTCTCCGCTGACGAGGAAAAGACAAGCTGGGTGGTACCACGGGAGCAAATAAGATGATGGCTCTCGTCCCTTTGCAATGAACAAGTACAAAGGGGCGAGGGTTTTTTTATTGTGATTTTGCAGTATGGCAAGGATGTACGGGATGAAAACGGTTTCCATCGTGAATGTGACGAGCTATACCGGGGCGGAACTCTTGCGTATGCTGGCGCGTCACCCAGAGTTTGTGGTGACATCCGTCACAGGGCGTAGTAGTGCAGGCAAGCGGCTGGATCAGGTCTTTCCCCAGCTTGCGGCACTGGCCCAGATTGAAATGGGGCAAGTCAGCTCGGTGAATCCAGCACTGGTTTTGACGGAAGAGCCTGCGCAGACTGATCTGGCTTTTGTCTGTCTTCCACATACGGCAGCAGCGGAGTCGATCGTCACCCTCGTAGGGCGTGGAACCAAGGTCGTCGATCTCTCGGCTGATTTTCGTCTGCGCGATGTGCAACAGTATGAGCTATGGTACAAACATCCACATCCAGCACCAGCCCTATTGGAGACAGCCGTGTACGGTTTGTGTGAACGGTATCGTGACGAGATAGGGCAAGCCCGTCTGGTTGCAAACCCTGGCTGTTATGCAACTAGTGCTATTCTGGCCCTGCTTCCCGTGTTTGCGGCGGGTATTGTGGAACCGGATGTGATTATTGATGCTAAATCGGGTGTAAGCGGTGCTGGACGTAGCCTGACATTGACGACACATTACGCGGAAGCGAATGAAGATGTCAGTGCCTATAGTATTACGGGACACCGCCATCTGCCAGAGATTATGCAAGAAGTAGTGCGAGTGGCGCAGGCAGGTGGACAGACAGCAGTACCCGAACCTCGTATTACTTTTATGCCACATTTGATGCCGATGACACGCGGTATTCTCGCCACCTGTTACTTGTCGTTAAAAGATCGTTTGAAGACGGCGGATGTGCAGGCACTCTATGCGCAATATTACGCGGGTGAGCCGTTTGTGCGTGTGATTGATCAGTCGCCGCATACCAAATGGACATATGGCAGCAATTTTTGTTTTATCTATCCGTTTGTAGATGAGCGAACGGGACGCTTGGTCGTGTTTTCTTGTTTAGATAACCTCGTCAAAGGTGCGTCTGGGCAGGCTATACAGAATGCCAATAGACTCTGCGGTTTGGCAGAGATGACGGGATTAGCGATGATTGCACTTTATCCGTAGCAGTGGATAGAGCGATGGGATTTTTCGTCAGATGGTAAGTGACGAGGAACAAAGAGGAGTGAGACAATGGGCATAACCTTTTCGATGAACGCGGATGGCGATATTATCAATGACCAGCATTTGATCGCGCAAGTGTTGGGCGAGGCACTACCATACATTGATTTTTTGCGAGGGAAGACACTCGTGATAAAATTAGGTGGTAGTACGCTTGAACATCAGCGCGGCGTGTTGCAAGATATTATCTGGTTGCATGCCTTAGGGGCACGTCCTATTCTGGTGCATGGCGGTGGGCCATACATTAATGAATGGTTGAAGAAACTCAATATTCCGACACGTTTTGAGCAGGGATTGCGCGTAACGGATGCGCAGACACTTGATGTTGTGCGCATGGTGCTGCTTGGTCAAGTCAATCAAGGCTTGGTCTTGATGGCGGCACAAATGGGTGGGAAAGCAGTCGGTTTGAGTGGGACGGATGGCAACATGGTGCGTGCGCGTATTGCGGATGAGCGTTTGGGCTTTGTCGGAGAGATTACTGAGGTTGATCCCTCTCCTGTGCAGGTATTGATTGAGCAGGGTTATATTCCCGTTGTTGCACCGTTGGGTATGGGCGAAAATGGTTCGTGTCTCAATATCAATGCTGATCTGGTGGCGGCGCATCTTGCGGGGGCACTTGATGCCGAAAAACTGATTTTCTTGAGCAATGTGGTTGGTATCTGCCGTGCTGACGGGTCGTTGGTATCGGAATTGAGTGAGGGAGAAGCAAAGCAACTGATCGCGGAAGGCGTCATTAATGGCGGAATGATTCCGAAGGTTTCGGCTTGTTTAGATGCGCTAGCATCCGTACCGCGTGTGCATATTGTCGATGGGCGCGAGCCGCATGTCTTGTTACGTGAATTGTTTACTGACCAGGGTGCAGGAACGATGATTGTACGATAATACGGCAAGCAAGCTGCAATCGAAGTGCTGTATATGATATGAGAGGATTAAAATTGTTATGAAGAAGCGCGTTGAGCGATTGCGTGGTATGCATGATATATTACCAGAAACGCATCAGCATCAGCGTTGGCTGAGAGATCACTTGGAGACATTTTTGGCGCAAGCGGGCTATGCCGCGGTTGATTCTCCGCTGGTAGAGCGTAGTGATTTGTTTCAGGCCAGTTTTGGGCAAGAATTGTGGCAAAACCTCTACACCTTTCGGCTGCACCATCGAGACCTGTGCTTGCGCCCTGAGTATACCGCTTCAATCTGTCGGCTCTACCTCGATCATTATCAGCAGCATGCCTTGCCGCAACGCTTTCAGTATGCTGGTCCAGTGTTTCGCTATGAGACGCCGGGACGGAGCCGCTATCGGCAGCATACGCAATTGGGTGTCGAGTTGATTGGTGGTCAACCTGCATTTGCCGATGCTGAGATACTGGAGCTGGCATGCGCTGTTCTCAATGGGCTGCACATTGCCAATTATCGCCTGGAGTTGGGTCACATCGAGGTCGCAAGCGGATTTATCAACCGACTGCATCTAGACGATCAGGCGGCCCGCTTACTCCTGAGTTTAATGGAGCAGATTAGTCGTTCCGAGGAAGGTGAGCGGCAGGCGCAAAAACGGCTAGAGAAGTTGTACCCCTTAAGTCCGTTGCAGCAAACGGAGATGGACGCTGCCGCTATGCAAGCAGAAGTGCATGCAGCAACAGCAAGGGGCACATCGGCATCGTTAGAGACACATCATCTCACGGCATTGCTCAATGGCATGAGCATTTCGTTTGGCGACGATAGTGTTCGTGATGAGGTCATCGATCGCTTTTTGTGGAAGACAGGGCGTGGCGAGCAACGCAGGCAGATTCTCTACGCATTAGAGTTTCTTCGTGCCTTACATGCGGTATCAGGGCCACCACCGATGGTGTTTGATGAACTGGGCGCGCTCCTGGAACGCTACGAACTCAGTACGGAAGCAATACACGAGTTGCAGCAATTGGTGACGGTTGCCGAGCAGTGTGGTGTGCCACGCGAGCAGATTATTCTCAATCTTTCACTTGGGCGTGGCGTCAGCTATTACACCGGCCTGGTTTTTGAGATTCATGCGCAGGATGCCGATGGTTTTGATGCGCAACTCTGTGGCGGCGGACGTTATGATCGTCTGATGCGAGCGGTTGGCAGTGCGCGTGATGTGCATGCCTGTGGTTTTGCCTTTGGTCTAGAACGCCTGCTGTCTTATGTCCCCAAAACATCTCTGCCGCCATTAGAGATGACGGAGGCAATGGTTATTCCTCTCAATGGACAGGTCTTGCCCTATGCCTTGCATGTTGCGCAAGCGGCCAGAACGCAAGGGATACGGACAGAAGTTGATATCACAGGGCATGGCGTGGGAACAGCTTTGAAGCAGGCGGCGAAACGACAGATTCGTCTGGCCTTGATTGTCGGAGAAGATGAGCAGCGTACACGCAGTGTGACGGTTCGTGATCTGCTTACAGGCGAGGAGCAGGTTGTACTGGTTGAGATGCTGGCTGGTCAGATGGGCGATAAGGAGCAATCACTGTGACAACGAGAGGTGAAATCCGTCTGGCTTTGCCGGGTAAAGGGGCACTAGAGACGGCGACGCTTGCCTTTCTCGCTGAATGTGGGATGAAGGTAAGTCGTAATAATCCGCGCCAATATCTTGCGCGCATGAAGAGTATTCCTGACATTGAGGTCGTCTTTCAACGTGCTACCGATGTACCATTGCTGGTACAGAATGGGGATGCCGTGTTTGGCGTGACCGGCTATGATATTTTGGCAGAGCATCGTGGCTATGGCGATGAAGAAGTTGACGAAGATGACGAAGATGATGATCTGGTCGTGCTGACACGTGACCTGGGTTACGGTGCTTGCCGTTTAGTGGTCGCCGTGCCGGAAACCTGGATTGATGTGAGTAATTGTGCCGACCTTTGGCATCTTTCGGGGTATTATCAGACGCATAAAGGACGTGGCTTGCGTATTGCAACCAAATATCCCGTGCTGACAAACCAATTTTTGCGACAGCATAATATCAGCCATTATAAGCTTATTTCTCCGCATGGTGCGCTTGAAGCTGCACCTTTGACTGACACTGCTGATCTGATTGTCGATCTGACTGAGACGGGAACGACCTTGCGCGAGAATCATCTAAAGATGTTAGAGGATGGCACCGTACTGCGTTCACAGGCATGTCTGATTGCTAATGCGCGTTTATTGCATCAGAATGAGCAGGCGCGGCGTGTTGTGGAAACGATGCTGGAACTGATGGATGCCCATCTACAGGCGCACAACCGTTCGCTCCTCACCGCCTACATGCCAAGCGAGAGTTTGCCTGTGATACAGCGTACCTGCGAGGCGTTAAATGAGCAATTACATGCACAAGGCTCAGAACTTGAGTTGCGTGTGGCGGTAAGTGAGATAGCAGGAGCGCATGCGTCTGGACATTACACCCTGACTGGCGTGGTAAATATGGGTGGCTCTGCACACGTGCTGTTGGAAACAATCGCCTTGTTGCGTCATGCAGGAGCGATGCATGTTAACCTAACTCCGCTTACCTATCGTTTTGCCCAGGAGTCTATCAGTGTGCGCAGTCTGCGTGAGCGATTAAAGAGAGTGCAGTGAAGAATATCATTATTTTTGATCTGGATGGTGTGATTACCAGCGAAGAAGCCTATTGGGATACAGCGGGACTGGTCGTGCATGAACTGCTTTATAGTCCGCACTACTGGAACATTGGGCATACCTCGTCTTCTTATCATCCGGTTGCGGGTGCGGAAGAGAGCCATCTGCTTGCCAATGCAGTGTTGCCCCACGATACGATTGTCGCGCTCAAGGCTCGCTCGATTAACTCCAACTGGGATACCTGTTATGTGGGTATGTCCTTCTGCCTAATCCATCTGCTTGCCCATGTACCACATCTCGCAGCACTCCTGCCGTTGTGTCCAGAAAATGCTGAATGGACACAGGCATTCCGTGAACAATTAGCGCGTGTGGATGCGACAGACATCATGCGCCCATCACTCTATAGCGATTTTGCCTCGCCTATTTTTGAAGGCCAGCTTGGTATGGCATTTATTGAGCGATTGAATGACTATGCCAGTGTCGTGCTTGGTCAGCGTATCGAGGGCGTTTTCGGACGCTATCGTCCATCCTGGCTGTTCTGTCAAGATTTGTTTCAGGAATGGTATCTGGGCGATGCTCTCTATACGCAAAGCTATGGTCATGCTCCTGCGCAAACAGGCAAAGAGGGCTGCATTCACTTCGAGCGACCGCTGTTGCCTAAAGAGCAAATCGCATCAACCCTGGCGGAAATACGTGCGGAAGGCTATGTGCTGGGCGTAGCGACGGGGCGTCCTGGCATTGAGGCAACGCTTCCTCTGCAAAATTATGGTTGGTGGCACTATTTTGATGAGCCGCGTATTACCACACACGCAGAGGTTGAGCGGACTGAAAATATGTTGCGTACACAGGGACAAACACAATCGCTGGTCAAACCGCATCCGTATCAGTTTATGTTGGCGGCCAATCCCGACTATCGGCTTGATGTGGGCAATCAACCCCGTAAAGGCAGTTTTATTGTCGTTGGCGATACGCCGAGCGATGTCAATGGTGGACGCGAAGCAGGCGCGATTACGGTTGCCGTGCTGACGGGGGCCCGTACTGCTGAGGCACGGCGTGTCTTGGAAGCAAGCCAACCAGATTTTATCATTCAAGATGTGACCAGACTTCCTTCCTTATTAAAGGAAATGGATGATCTTGCCATGATTCAAAGCCTGCAATTTACGAAGCGCGCTAAAGCCGAGCTACTGCTGCAACACTGGTTCGCACGCCATATGCATATCGAAGCTGAACGGGTGACGCTCACACCCAAAGCGGTCTCGCTTAACTCGTTTAATGGCTTCTACGAGGCTGAAGGCGCAGCATATTTCTTCAAGACGCATGTCGAAGATCAAGGCATTCTGCAAGAGTATTATCACGCGGAACTGCTGTTCAATGCAGGCTATCACATTGTACGTCCGTTGCGCACCATTCACGAGCAAGGACGGCAGATGGTCATTTATCCAGTAATACACTGGCCAGTCATGTTTGACCTGATGCGCGCTGTTGAGATGGGTTCCACACACGAAGTCACGCAGGAACAGCTTGCCAGTGCAGAGCGGCAGGAATGTGAACGTCTGCTGCATATTTACCGCGCAACGCTGACTGAGAGTACCGCTCAGGAGCATGCGCACGCACCCATCCATCAACTTTTCTGGCATCGTCTGGCCGGTGAGCGTCTGAAGCATTTTTATAGCAATAAAGTTGTGCCTCTGCCACAAAATGCGCATGAACAGTATCCTTTTGCACAACTGGTGCGCTATCGTTGGCAGATTAATGGCACACGCTATCCTATGACGTTGGGCGAACTGATCGCGCGTGGGCAGGAGCTACTCCAGCCTGAGCAGGCAGGCGTAACGGTGATTGGGCATGGTGACGCGCACTTTGGCAATGTCTTTCTTGAGGAGCAGGAACGCTATCTCTATTTTGATCCGGCTTTCGCGGGACGCCATTCACCGTTGCTGGATATCGTCAAGCCACTCTTTCACAATATCTTTGCGACCTGGATGTATTTCCCGCATGAGATCGCGCAAACACTGCATTTGTCGGTGCGCGTGCAAGATGATACTATCATAGTAGAGCATGATTATCGATTAACTTCAGTGCGGCAAGCAATGCTGGCGACGAAGCTAGCATATCTGGTAACGCCACTGATAGATGCGTTGCGCTCTCGTGACGTGTTGCCATCGAACTGGCAAGAGACAGTGCAGTCGGCTCTGTTGTGTTGTCCCTTGTTGACGATAAATTTGTTTGATGAGGCACGTCTGCCAGCGTCCATTGGCTGGTTAGGCTTAACGCTGGCAGTAATCATGGGTCATAGTGACCTGCCATCTTTGGCAAGAGGGCTAGAGTGATGATTGCAATTATTGATTATGGCGCGGGGAACATCCGCAGCATCGAAAAAGCCTTGGAACACGTGGGAGCGACTGTACAGGTCACAAATGATCCGAAAGTCGTCACTCATGCCAATGCGGTAGTGTTGCCGGGTGTTGGTTCCGGCGGTGCGGCGATGGCGCAAATTACGCATTACGGTTTAGATGATGCCATCCGTGAGGCAACGCAACAGGGCAAGCCGTTTCTTGGCATTTGTCTGGGTATGCAGTTACTGGCCGATCATCACGCGGAAGGCGAGGTCGATGGCTTGGGACTATTTCGCGGCGAGGTGCGACGCATTCCACATGGGCCTAAGATTCCGCATATGGGTTGGAATCAGGCGCGCCCCTTGCAGGAAGGTCTGGCAATTTTTGCGGATATTCCCGAAGATACCTATTTTTACTTCGCCCATTCATACTACGTCGAGCCACAAGATCATCACGGTGTCGCGGCTGTCACTGATTACGGTTCGCCCTATTGCAGTGTCATTGCCACGGAACAGGTCTGGGGAACACAGTTTCACCCAGAGAAAAGTGGCTCGATAGGTTTGCAGCTGCTGAAAAATTTCGTGAAATGGGTCAATGTGGCATGATTATATTACCCGCGATAGACA
>DAICZM010000014.1 GCA_027311145.1 Ktedonobacterales bacterium | reverse complement strand
GCACAATCACGCCGGATGAGGCGTTGCGGCAAAGTGCTGATATTCTGGTACGCCATTTTACGTTGCTTGCGAACTATCGCGCCTCTCTCCCTGAACCAGAGAAGGCCCCGTTAAGCAGCATGCCGATCCTGCCGAAAGTCTATGATACACCTATTGAAGAACTCGATCTCTCGGTTCGTGCCTATAACTGCCTCAAACGCAGTAATATCACGAAGGTGGGTCAGGTTCTTACTATGAATGAAGATGATCTGCTTGGTGTACGTAACTTCGGCGAGAAGAGTTTGCAAGAGCTGCGCGAACGCTTGCTTGCGCGCAACTTCTTGCCTAGCCCACGTACCAGCACTGTCGGAGCCGATATGGACGGCGATAACGAAATGGAGGACTGAAGTGAGGCACCGCATAGCCGGTAATCGCATGAACATGCCTGAGCCACGACGCCGTTCTGCGCGTCGCAACCTGATGATTGGCCTCATTCGGTATGATCGGATTCAGACAACAGAGGCACGCGCTCGTGCCATTCGCGCCGAAGCTGAAAAGCTCATTGACGTTGCGGTGAAGGGCCACGCTGCTGCTCAAAAATACCTTGCTTCGGTCGTATCCGACCAGGAGAAGGCTTCGCAACTGCTAGCCTTTGCGCGCCGTGGGCGTTTTTCTCTCAATGCTGCTGTCGCCTCGAATGAAGATCGCGCTGTGCAGTTGAAAGCACCTCTCACCGAAAAGGGACGCAAATTCCTGGAAGATAAGCTCAAGGAGCGTCGCGAAGAGCTGCTGAAGATTATTGCCAATGAAGATGAGGCTGAGAAAGCTTTGCAGGCCGCGTATGATGCAATGGTCATTGAATTGCGCGCACGCCGTTTGATCTTGCGTACTCTGCCCGACGAGTTGGTCGTCAAAAAAATGTTTGAAGAACTGGCTCCGCGTTACGCTGGACGGCCTGGTGGCTACACTCGTATCACCAAGCTCGGCAAGCGCAAAGGCGATGCTTCTGATATAGCACAGATCGCCCTCGTGTAGGGTCAAGCGATCGTGTCCGTTGGACCGCTTGCTTGTGCTTAAGGCTGATTGCGAACGAGTATGAACCTTGCGTGTGGAATTGAGTACGATGGCACTGAGTATCATGGCTTTCAGCGGCAACCTGACAGTCACGGGCAGACAGTGCAGGGCACGATAGAGATGGCGATTGAGCGTATCTCTGGCGCGTTCTCCGTCGTACACGGGGCTGGGCGCACTGATGCTGGTGTGCATGCCAGTGGACAGGTGATTCATTTTCAGACGGCGTCACCTCTGTCTCCAGACATCTGGCAACGCGCCTTAAACGCGATTTTGCCCAAGTCAATCGCGCTACGCTGGACGTGCGAGGTCTCCGAACGCTTTCATGCACGCTTTAGTGCGATCAGTCGCTCATACCGTTACACGATTTGGAATGAGCGCGCACCGTCACCATTGCATGCACGTTATAGCTATCATCGCTCGCAAGCCTTAGATGTGACGTGTATGCATAAAGCCTGTCAACTGCTGGTTGGGCGCAAAGATTTTGGCGCATTTGGGCATAGTCCTGATGAGACCAACCCGAACAAGCCTGGGCCGCATCACTGTGTGCGTACCATCATCGATGCCCGCTCTCTGCGGCAAGAAACGCAAACAGGTATTATCTATTGTGATTTTACTGCGGATGCCTTCCTCACTGGGATGGTGCGCAGAATGGTAGGGACCTTGCTCCTGGTTGGACAACAACGCCTGAGCCTGGACGAGTTCGCAACCATTGTACAACGTGCGGAGAAGACGCACCCTGGCTCAGCGGCCCCACCTCACGGGCTATGTCTGGTACGGGTTGAGTATCCTGAAATTTTTGGAGTAATGCAATGATGAAGACATATAGCGCGAAGGCCGCTGACCTGCAACCCCAGTGGTATGTCATCGATGCTGAGGGACAGGTTTTAGGCCGTCTGGCTTCCCAGATCGCGCAAATTCTACGGGGCAAGCATAAGCCCACGTTTACGCCTCATCTGCAAAGTGGCGACTTTGTGGTTGTGATTAACGCGGAGAAAATCTCTGTCACCGGTAGCCGCATGGAGCAGAAGATGTACTATCACCATAGCCAGTATCCCGGTGGCTTGCGAGTGACCTCGTTGCGCCAAACTCTTTCCGGCAGATTCCCAGAGCGTGCCCTGATCCATGCTGTGCGTGGTATGGTCATGCATAATCGTCTGGGCGCAGATATCATGGGCCATCTCAAAGTCTATGCAGGCCCCGAGCATCCCCATCAGGCGCAGAAGCCGATTGTCTGGACGGGACCACAGTCTTTGCTCAAGCAGCCTGCTATGGCAAGCGCAGAGTAAATAAAGAAGAGGAGAACCTACGTTGGCTGATACCATCAAAGGTGAATATTACTATGGGATGGGACGGCGCAAGACGGCAGTTGCCCGTGTTCGCCTCTTCCCCAACGGTGATGGTAGTATCACCGTCAACGGCAAGAATGCCGATATCTACTTCGGCAAACTGGCTTCACATATGGCAACGATCTCAGCACCATTGCGTGCCCTTGATCTCAGCACTACTTATACCATGACCGTGCGCGTGGTGGGTGGTGGAACCAGTGGCCAAGCGGGTGCAATTCGCCATGCCCTGGCTCGCGCTCTCGTGCGCATGAATCCTGAGTTTAAATCTGCTATGCGCAAAGCTGGCTACCTCACACGTGATCCACGTATGAAGGAACGCAAAAAGCCCGGCCTCAAACGCGCCCGCAAGGCTCCACAGTATACAAAGCGTTAATCTGCTTTGTAATGCTTGGAGTGTGTGGGTTAAACCTGTGCAAAGGCAAATAAGCAGGGTGATCTTGATAGTCGCCCTGCTTACGCTATGTTATAGCAGCGATAATGCCAGCTCTTCGCGCAATTGCCGCATCTCCGCCCGAAATTCTTCTTCCATCTTGCTCTTCTCTGCTTCTGCCATAAAGCTATGGCGTACTCCATTCAGTAATATCTCATCAATCGTGTCGAGCGAGAAGCGAAATGGTTCATAAAGCGTATCAACGTTTTGCTGGAGCGTCGTGCTAAAGAGCGGCGGATCGTCTGAATTGACCGAGAGCGGGACACCAGCAGCATAGAGGCGTGGTAGTGGATGTTCGGCCAGACTGCGATAGACACCTAAACGGATATTGCTATGCGGGCAGACCTCCAGCGGAATGTGTTGCTGCGCCAGGTGTGCGACGAGATTGGCGTCTTCGATAGAGCGCACGCCGTGCCCGATACGTTCCGCTCCTAGCGTGTGCAAGGCTCCCCATACGCTCTCTGGACCAAGCGTCTCGCCCGCGTGTGGCACGCTATGCAAGCCGCCTACGCGTGCCTTTTCAAACCAGCGCGCAAATTCTTCAGGTGGATGCCCTACCTCGTAGCCGCCTAAACCCAGTGCTACCACACCATCGTGCTTGCTTTCCAGTGCAACATCAACTGTATAGTCCGCGCGCCGTATAAGAGCATCTGCTTTAGGAATATCGCGCACGATATCGAAGACCCAGCGCATCTCGACCCCAAAATCGGCTTTCGCGCGCGCTCTGCCCTTATTCAAACCAGCCAGATAGCGATCATGTGGCACTTTTAGTGAATAGCGGTGCGTGCTAGCGGAGAAGGTGATTTCGGCATAACGTACATGCTGACGTGCCATCTCACAGCCAAAGTCATAAGCGATCAGCTCGTAGTCTTCTTCGGTTTTCAGGCAACTTGAAATGGCAAAATAAATTTCAACAAAATGAGGGAAATCGCGATAGCTAAACCACTGGCGCGCCTCCTCGACCGTCGAGATGGGCAGTGTCACATTGTTGCGCCGGGCCAGCAGCAGGAGTGTCTCTGGACGGATGGAGCCTTCAAGATGGACATGTAGTTCGGCCTTCGGAACGGCCTGTAGATATTGCTCAATACGTTGTGCCAGTTCCATATGCTATTTCCTCTTTAATGAGTTTCAACGGCAATCACGGCGTCTGTATAGATACCGTGATTGCCGTTGAAATTTTGCATGATACTAGCTGTGTTGGGCTACGCTGGCATAGACGGGCGTACACCACTGTTCGCTATAATCTGGGCGACGACCACGCACGATATCAAAGTAGAGGTCCTGCAACTGTTTCCCGACAGGTCCAACTTTACCCGTGCCGATGGGACGGTGATCAACCTCGACAACGGGGGCGATTTGCGCACCTGTGCCGCAGAGGAATATCTCGTTGGCAACATAGAGTTCTGTGCGGTCAATCTGCCGCTCAACTGTCTGATAGCCCATCTCACGCTGCGCGAGCTTCATGATGGTATCACGGGTGATGCCGAGCAAAATGTTCTCGCTGGGTGAAGGCGTGACCAGCGTACCATTCATCAGCAGGAAGATATTTTCTGCGCTGCCTTCAGAGACATGGCCTTCGTTGGTGAGCATGATGGCCTCGTCGTAGCCATTCTGCATGGCCTCGCTTTTGGCGAAGGCAGAGTTGACGTAGGCTCCGCAAATCTTGGCGCGGGCAGGCATGGCATTGTCATCAATGCGCCGCCAAGAAGAGACACCACAGCGCATGCCACCGAGGTCTACATAGTTGCCCTGTGGCTCTGAGGTGAGCAGGAAGCTATCGGAGACGCCGTGCAGGTTGACACCGAGGATCAACTGTGACTTGTATGCGACTGGGCGCAAATAGATATCTTGCTTCTGCCCGTTGCGTCGCACAAGCTCGACGCTAATTTCGACCAGCTGATCGGCGGTGTAGGGAAGCGTGATTTGCAGAATCTTGCATGAGTTTAGCAGACGTTCGTAGTGTTCACGTGCGCGGAAGAGATAGACTTGCTGCTGCTCTTCGTTCCAATAGCCACGGATGCCCTCAAAGCAGCCTGTGCCATAGGCGAAAGCATGCGTGCGCACAGAGATGACACCTTGCTCTTCAGAAACAAATTTGCCATCCATAAACAGTTCTTTTGCGTTAATGTTCATCATGTGGTGCGATAAGTGGTTGCACTACGACCTATCGCGTCCTCCTTCTTACTTAGATATATGCTATCACTTGCTTTATTCTACCATTACGAAGACAAGGGCCAGGTGAGCCAATTGCACCTCTGCCGACGGGATGAAGGACAGCCAATCAATTACCAGATTCTCTTACCCAGTGCAGAGAGGATTAATTCGACGGCGAGGCGAGCGGTTGCGTTCTCGCGGTCGAGGATGGCATTGACCTCGACAACATCCATAGAGACGAGTCGTTGCGAGGCGGAAACCATCTCCATGGCGAGATGGGCTTCGCGATAGCTCAAGCCGCCGCGCACGGGTGTGCCGACGCCTGGAGCCTCGCGTGGGTCCAGTGCATCCATATCCAAACTGAGGTGAATGGGATTATCGTGACGGCTGGCAACCGCGATAGAGCGTCGCATGACCTCCGAAATGCCAAGCTGATCAATATCAGACATCGTAAAAACGTGAATCTGATTGTCACGCAACAAGGCTTGCTCGCCAATGTCGAGGTCGCGTGCCCCAATCACCACAATGGTATCTTTGCGCAATTTGGGTCCCCAACTATCGACATGCGTCAGGCGGGTGTCACCGACGCCTGCCAATGCGGCTAAGACCATGCCGTGAATGTTGCCAGAAGGGGTGGTTGTGTCGGTATTGAAATCGCCATGTGCATCAACCCAGATCACGCCGATGTTGGGATGCACGCGTGCAACACCGCTAATCGAGCCGAGGGCGATGCTATGATCGCCACCTAGGATGAGCGGAAACTCGTTTTCCTGGAGCGTCGCGGTGATGAGATGAGCGAGTTCTTCTGCTGCATGCACAATAGGGTCCAAATATTTGAGGCGAGGACTGCCTATGGGGCAACTCTCGGGCTGTGGGATGGCAATGTTGCCATAGTCGCGCACGGTATGGCCAATACGCTGTAAATGATCGCTCAGGTTGGCGTAGCGAATGGCACTTGTGCCAATATCCACGCCGCGCCGATCCGCGCCCAAGTCCATTGGTGCGCCGATTACACGAATATGCATAGTGTTCCTTCCTGTTCTTCGTTGAACAGCCTGTTTTTCGCTTGTATTATACCTATCCAGTTACCTTTTGTCTACCGTTGCCGCATGTTGTATCACTGTGTGCAATGTCGAAACAGACGAACTCACGTGAGTTCACGGCTCATAATGTTCGTCGTATCTGGCAGGCGTTTGACGACTGCGACAGTGCAGCGCGAGATACAGATCAATTTCTCCTGCTCATCGGTAATTTTGACTTCCCATACCTGGGTTGTGCGCCCGCGAAAGATAGGTATCGCCGTTCCGGTCAGCATGCCTTCACGTTTAGGCCGCAAATGGTTAGCATTGATTTCTAGGCCAAAGGCCATCTGCTGTTCCGCATCAATGTTGAGTACCGTGCCCAGCGAGGCTAGCGATTCTGCTAACACAACCGAGACGCCACCATGTAGATAGCCCACCTGCTGACGATGATTGGGGCCAATTGGCATCGTCGCCACCACTTTTTCTTTCTCGGCTAACACCAGTTTGATGTCTAGCACATCCCAGACGGACCCCATGCGGGTGCTATTGATGTGGGCAACCATCTCTTCCGGCGAATATTCCATGCATCTGCTCCTCTAAAATATTTCAGGTATTTTGTACCATCTTGTTGTAGCATAACAGAACAATGCTCATATCTCAAGCGAGGATTTTGACAAGATATTCCTATCATAGATAAGGATCGACCTCTAAAAAAAGGAAATTGTAATGGAACAAAAAATACTTGCACAGCGTATTGCGCGTATCTGTGATGATCGTGAACATGGCTCGCGTTGGTTAGTGCGCGAAGCTATCCTGCTGATGCGCGACCTTGCACGTACATTGCCTCTCAGCACGCACGAAGGTGAGTTAACACCACTCTATCGCACGGGCTATACGTTGGCCCATGCACGGCCAGCCATGGCGGCCCTCACCAATGCTATGGCGCAACTGCTCAGCACGCCGGGCGATTCCCTGGCTATTGTGCAAGCGGCTGAACGATGGTTGCAGGATGATGAAACGGCAATAGCGCGTATTGCCAGTCACGCGCAAGCGTTGCTACAAGGGCAGCTTATGACGTGTAGCATTTCGGGTACGACGCTCGCTGTTTTATTGGCCTGTCGGCAACAACTGTCATCTGTCGTAACGCTCGAAGGTCGCCCGCGTTACGAAGGGCGTACCCTAGCTGAAGCATTGGCTCGTCAAGGGGTGGCTGTCACGCTGATTACCGACGCCCAAGCCGACATTTTTCTACCGGACTGTGCTGCTGTCATCGTTGGTGCAGACAGCGTGCTGGCAAACGGAGATGTTCTTAACAAGGCTGGCACAGCCCTGCTGGCATGGGCTGCACGTGGGCATGGCATACCGTTCTATGTCACCTGCGAAACGCTCAAAATATCGCCGCAACGTTGGCGTGGCGATTTCAGCCTTTTAGAGGAAAAAGAGTCAGCGGAAGTTCTGGAAAAACCGCTGGCCGGCGTTACTGTGCGCAATTTCTATTTTGATCGCACGCCTCACGAACTGGTCACGGGCGTCATCACGGAGCGCGGCATCGTCGATGCACAAGCCATCAGCACTATTGCTTCGATGTTCGCGCTGTATAGGAAAACGTTGGAAGAACGAGCTAGAGCATGATAGATCGCCGCAATGGGCATCTTGGCTGTTGATCTACCATGCCTCGCAAAGAAAGTGCTTCTTATGCAATGCCTTTGAGAATTTCGTCTATGTGCGTGAGCAGATCGTCCGTGAGTTTGATCTCGCTGGCTTTGACATTTTCCTCAACCTGCGCAGGGCGTGAAGCTCCGATAATTGCTGAACTGACGTTGGGTTGGCGCAGCACCCAGGCGAGAGCCATCTGCGCCAAGCTGTAGCCGTTCTGACGTGCCAACTCTTGCAGATGTTGTACCGCACTCAACGTGCGCTCAGCCATGAGGTTGTGCATGAACATATTGGATGCAGGGTCAGAGGCGCGTGTCCCTTGCGCTGGTTGCTGACCGGGCTTGTATTTTCCTGTCAGTACGCCTTGCGCAAGGGGCGAAAACACGACCTGCCCAATGCCCTCGCGCTCACATAGTGGCAATACATCGCTTTCGATATAGCGCGTGAGCATGTTGTAAATTGGCTGATTGGAAACAATGCCATCCAGGTTATGCGCACGTGCCGTATAGGCCGCGTCGCTGATCTGTACGGCTGACCATTCAGAAACGCCCGCATAGAGAATCTTTCCTTGCGTAACGAGATCATCCAGGGCGCGCAACACTTCTTCTAGTGGCGTCTCATCGTCATAGCGGTGACACTGGTATAGATCGACATAATCGGTTCCCAGGCGGCGCAGACTCGCATGACATTGCTCCATGATATGTTTACGGGACAAACCTTTGTCATTTGGACCATCACCCATTGGGAAATAGACTTTTGTCGCTAGCACAAACGAATCGCGTGGGAATGCTTTCAGGGCGCGCCCGACAAACTCTTCAGCTCTGCCACGCGCATAGACGTTGGCCGTATCGAAAAAATTGATGCCCTGCTCATAGGCCGCGTGAATACAACCTACTGCGTTTTCTTCTTCGACCGACCCACCATAGGTAAGCCAGCTTCCCAGGCCGATGGTACTAACTCGCATACCTGCTCGACCCAATCTTCTATATTCCATTTTGCTTCACTCCTGTTATTCGTGGTGTCTCTATTTTACACGCTACGATATTGGGCGAGGGAATGTCAAGCTGTACATAATAATGCAGAGGCAGCATGCTCATGCTATTGGCGTGCTGCCTCTGCATTATTGTGTCTTTACGTCATGATGTACGTAGAGCTGGTTGACTAATGATGTGAGCGAACAGCAGTACCGGAGAATGGGCTACCTAGTAGGGGGGCCACCAGACAGAAATTAAGCACACCTGCCAGCAGGGGCACAAGTCCCACTATCGCCAGCACGACGCCTAACGTCACATTCATACCTGCCAGCCAGAGGTAGAGGCCATAGCCGCTAATTGCCAGACCTAGGACTGCTCTCAATGCACGTCCAAAACCGCTTGCCATAAATTCTACAAATTGCATCTTTTTGCTCCTTTTGAACACTATTTATCTTGTTGCTTTGTTTGAATGGCCGCATTCACTCTTTGCATTACACGCTGTATTGTTTCTGCATGGTGCGCTGGTGGTTGCTGCTGCAAATGACGCTGTATCTCGACTATACTCTGATAGAGCGGGGGACATGAGAGACAGTGCAGAAGATGGTATTCGAGCATATGGACGTGTTCCGTGTCGAGTTCCCCGTTCATATAATCCGATACCAACGCTCGCGCTTCCGCGCAGGTGAGCAATCTATCCATGTATCCTCATGCTCCTTTCTTCGTGTTGGGCAGGCCATGTTGAGATGCTGCATCTTGTTGTACCTGTATTGCCTGTTCAGCGTGGGTTGCTTCGTCAAGCAGCGTTACCAGTGCCATGCGCGCACGTTGCAGGCGTGATTTGACTGTTGGCAACGGCGCATCCATCAGGGTTGCTATTTCACTCAAGGTGAGTCCATCAACTTCATGCAGAAGTAACGTTGCACGATAGTTTGTCGGCAGTTGTGCGAGTGCGTGTTCTATGACGGCTCGATTCTCAAGGGCCAACACGATTCGTTCTGGGTCTACCGTGTAGCGTTCATCTGTCCAGAGTTCTTCTACATACGAAAATGTCATTGTTTGTTCACGCACCTGGCGACGGCGGAGCTGGTCTCGACAGACATTGAGTGCAATGCGATACAGCCAGGTCGCGAAGCTTGCGGAGCCATGAAACGTTCCGAGATGGGTATAGGCGCGTAGAAAGACCTCCTGCGTCGCATCTTCGGCTTCTTCACTATTACTAAGTAGACGTAAAGCAAGCCCGTAGATGCGGTCGGTATGACGTGTCACTAACTGTGTAAACAGTTCAGTGTTGCCCGCCAAGACCATTGCCGCGAGCGCGCCATCGTCTGGCTCGTCATTTTTTAGAGGCGTCTCATGCATCCCGTTCATCTCTCTTACGCTCTTTCGATACGCTCGATGGAAAGTGCGTATTGTTTCATCGCTTTTACGTCTTGTTAGACGCACATGGTGACCAAAAGGATGCAGCGATCCAAGAGTTGTTGATTTCAGTATCCTGTTAGTAGGAGAGCGTATCAGCTCAATACTGAAATACGTCTCAGATGGGTATGTAAAGGGTTGTTTGGAAGGAGTTTTCTATGAACCAAGAGCAGGAGACAGCACAGCCGCCGCAGGCATCAGATGAGCAAAACAGGATTTCTGAAGTGATTCCGGGGGCGGAGATTATTCGCAACAGCACGCCGCGTCCACAGACATTTGCCTCGGCGATGACAGAGAAACATACGGGTGGCACTAACGAGCAGCATTCCACTATTACTGGTTTTCCGCGTAAAGCACCATCAGCTCCTCCCTTGCCGGAAGAGGATGATGTACTGGCCACGGACCACCTGGTGACGCAGAGTCCCTTACCGCGGCGCGCCGCACCGTTTCCACCAGAGCAGTCAGAATTTATGTGGCTTTTTGAGTATGGCCTGGAGATGGATGGCGCGCTGCTAAATAGTGTGGAACGTTTGGATGGTCTCGCGCTCCCTTATGGCACGGCACTTTTGAAGGGCTATCACGTGGCCTTTGGCGCAGTAGAGATCGCCGCGAACCAGACCACTGCCACGATAGCGACGCTCGTGCCGTCCAGCAAGCCAGAGACGGAAGTGTGGGGCATCCTTTATCGTATCCCACGCCGCATTACCGAGGCCGCAGAGGGTGAAGGCTCGCTACTAGATACGGTGCATGGGGCACTACCTCCGCGTCCACTGTTCCATGCTGTGATGATCGATGTGGCCGATATGATGCGCCATCGCACGCTACAGGCCGTTGCTTACGTTTTAACCGATGGCGTGCAGGCTAGTTTCTATCCACTTTCAACGAAACAACGCATGTATGACGGCTTTGTGCAGCGTCTCCTGAACATTGGGCGCAAGCAGCGTCTCCCCGAACGCTATCTCAAACAGTGGTCAGGTAGTATACCAGCGATGCGCCAGGGTAATGTGCCGCTGGCCCCCACACCAAGCAGCACAGAGCAGGATACAGAACCGTTGCCTGCTATGATGGAACTCGCTCTTGCTGGGCCTGTTTCTCCTCTTCCCTCTACCACACGGCTACTATCAACGCATATGTTGAATCGTTGGTTGATGATTTTTGCCTGCTATCTCGCATGTATCTTGTTAGGCACACTGACACTCATCTTACTGCAAAGCCTCGGCCTGCTAGACCTGACTGCCATGAGCAGCAGCACAGCCCTCAACGTGCCAGGGATCGTGTTGGTCTACGGTATGTTGGGTGGCTGCATCAGTAGCATCGTCACACTAGGCCGTTTTCGTGCTGTGCAGACACCAGGCTTCGTGCTGATGACCTGGTTTACGCGCCCCTATGTCGGAGCGGTCCTCGCCCTTTTTGCCTACCTGTTGTTGACCAGTGGCCTTTTCATCTTCGGCAGCAACGTGCAACAGCATCAGGCTCTCTATCTATTGGCCGGTATTCTGGCAGGACTCTGTGAAGGCTGGCTCTTCTTACGTCGCTAAATCTTGCCGAGCATATGGATAAAAAGACCAGAGGTGTAGCTTCTCGTAAGTTGTCCCTTTGGTCTTTTATCGCTGTGTTTCTCTTTCAGGACAATAAATATTTATGCCTTTAACCATCCGTTATAGTGGCGCGTTTAGTGTTTCATGATAAGGACTTTGAAGTTTCCCATGCCTGCCATATCGGTCAGAGCGGCAACGCGATGGCGCAAATTGTACCATTGTAGGAGTGCGACCTGGCCCTGATCGCTGGCACGAGCGGTCTCGATGAGCGCAAAGTCGCGCTGGCGGACACGTTCCAGTTCTTCATGAATGCCGTATTGTATCAACCACTCTCGCTGCGTGGCAAACTGGTGCAGACGCAACCCATGCTGACGCCCCGCACCAATTAACGCACTAAAGTTGACGTGCGCAGTGATATCTTGTTCACCGGGACGCTGTAGAGGACGCTCGGTCAGTTGGTGCTGAAAATAACAGGCCAACGTGCCGCGTCTCCGTTCAGGTGTATAGAGATCACGAGCTTTATCGCCATAGTCAATTGCCAGCAGGAAGCCGTGCAACTTTCTACGTGCGGGTGCAGCAGGCAGCAGACTAGCTGATTGTTCCATCCAACGCAGTGCATTTAGATTGATCTCGCCACGCCAACCATTGCTAAATGTTTGCCAGGGAACTTTGTACCGCTCAAGGTATGCTGCTAACTCTGCACAGCGCGGTTCGTCCAGAACCTCGTGCAGACGTCCGTGCTGGGTATCGACATAGACCTCGTAGAGATGCTGGTCACGCACCTCGACGATATGCACGGGAAAGGCATCCACTAGTTCGTTTGAGAGCAGGACATGTGGCCGTATCTCTTGCTCGGTAACATCAGACTCGCTGAGTGCATCCCGGCCCAGGCGAATATCCGCGATGTGATAGCTGAGAGCGGTTGCAAATGCAGGCTCTTCGTTCTGTGCCCATGCCTGCACACCTTCTGCGAGATGTCCGCGCCCGGCTCCCTGTTCCAATACAACAAACCGCTCTGGCTGATCAAGCCATTGCCACATCTCCAGCAATTGTCGCCCTACGCAGTGGGCAAACAGGTCGGAGATATCCGTGCTGGTATAATAATCACCCTCCCAACCGATGCGCTTCGCCTGTGTCACATAGTAACCGTAACCGGGTTCATACAGAGCCATGCGCATATAGTCGGCAAAGCTGATGGGACCCTCACCTTGAATACGCTCGATAATTAGAGCAAGCAGGGCAGACGAGGTGGGTGTAGTCATAAGAGTTAGACCGTTCCAAAAGTGACGACGAGCAGATCAAGGGCCAGTTCTGGCGTCATGCGACTGCGTTTGAGGGCGGCATCGGTCGCTAAGAGCTGGCGATAGGTTCCCTCTAGCTGAGCCGTGCTGAAGTTGCCGATCTGGCGTATGGCTTTCTCGGCCACAAAGGGCGGCATACCTACCGTCGAAGCAATCTGGGGAGAGCGCATTCCCTTTTGTGCCAGTTCTTTGACCAGAATCAGCGAACGAACTTGGGATGTAATTGTACTTATCAGCTTAAGGGGAGGCTCACCATCGGAGAGTAGGTCATGCAGAATATTCAATGCCTGCTTGCGGTTGCGCTGCGCAAGAGCATCGGTTAGATCGAAGATGCGTGCCTCCTGTACGTGGGCTGAGAGTCGCCGCACATCTTCATCCTTGATCGTGCCATCTGGCCCTACAAAGGTTGCCAGTTTATCAAGCTCATTCGCCAGGAGGCGCAGATTGCCGCCAATAAAGTTTGCTAGCAACGTGACCGCGTCCGGCATAATCTTGACGTGCAGGTTTTTTGCTCGCTTGGTAATCCAACTTTCTAAAGCGTTGCCTTTCGGTACGCTGCTCTGAATGACTTTCCCATGCTTCTCCGCCGCCTTGAGCAGTGGATTGGCTCCCTCGATCACCTCATCGACCAAGAGAATGAGGATGGTGGTCTCTGGCATGGTGGCGACATGTTCTGCGAGCGTCTTCTCAAAGGTGGCCCGTGTTGGCGGACCACTTTTCGCGCTCTTTTTGCTCCTTTTGCTCTTGGCTCCTTTCGCAGTGCTTTCGGCGGTTTCCACGCTACTTTCGCTGCTAGGGGATGTTTCGCCACGCTTGCGTTTGGGCAAACCTTCGATCACGACCAGGCGCTGCTCGCTGAGAAATGGCATGGTGGTCGTGGTAATGAGCAACGTTGTCAGGTCAATCTCAGCCCCGCTGTACGAGTCTTGGTTATAGCCAAAGTCGCCCTGTTGACGAAGTTTTCTTAATTGCTCACGCGAAGTGAACTCATCGTCACCATGTAAGAGGTAAAACATTATTCCTCGTGCGCTACACGGCGATAATCGCGGTCGTTGGCACGTGCCACCATTAGGTCGATCAAAATTGCGCCTGCCAGGCCGAGTGCTGCACAAAAAATCACCGAGCCGAAGAAGACAGCGGCACCGTTCGCGTCAGGCAAAGGCGTATCAAAAATAAGTGTGCCAACCCAGCCAAGGATAATAAAGAAGCCGATAACTGCGCCCACAAACGCCCCAATGACGACCGCTAGCCAGTTTTTGACCGAACTGAGCCAGAATGCGAAGAACATCGCGATAGGCAGAGCGAGAATAAGGCCGCAAATATCGCCAATAAAGATACCGCTACCGGGATTGAAATTTAACGCGGGTAGTAGGGAATTCATCAAAAAGCCTCCTGAGTTGTAAGCAATAGCGTTCACTATCACCATTATAAAGCAGTTCTGTGCTTGTGACAACATCTGGTTATAGTGGGTTTCACCATGACGCTTGTTCCTCGTTGTCATGACAAAAAGTAGATAAAGAAAAACACGAGGGAAACGATGTGCCGATCAGTAGATGAGGAAAAACGCCCACTAGCATCATACTAGCGGGCGTCGCATATTTCCTGTTTATAATATATCGGGTGGCTGTAGAGGAGAGGCGGGCGTAGATGGTGTTATGGTAGGTCCGTTGCCGTTCAAGCTGCCTTTGGCCACGAGCACTTTTGGGAACTGCGTTGAGGCGACGGGTGCGCCAGTCTCTTCCATGATCGTGTGCAGTTGTGCGGCGTCGATGGTCTCCTGGCGGCGTAACTCCTGCGCGATACGATCAAGTGTTGGGCGATAGGTCGAGAGCAATTCAACTGCCTGACTATAGCAAGTGCGCACGATGCGATCAACCTCTTCATCGATCAGTATCGCAGTTTCTTCGCTATAAGTGGATGGCGCGCCAGTCTCGCCACCGCCTGCGAAGGGACTCTGTCGCTCGCTGAACGAGATCGTGCCCATGCGTTCGCTCATACCCCAGCGGGTGACCATCTGGCGGGCAATCGCGGTCACGCGCTGCAAGTCGTTCTCCGCGCCGGTTGTTATGCGGTCAAAGACTACTTGTTCGGCGGCACGTCCACCCAGGGCAGTCACCACTTGCGTGAGCAGGTAGTCTTTCGAGTAGTTGTAACGATCATCGAGCGGTGTATACATCGTTACGCCAAGAGCCTGTCCACGTGGCACAATCGTCACCTTCGTTACAGGGTCTGTACCCTCCAGCAATAAACCGGTCAGGGCATGTCCGCCCTCGTGATAGGCCGTCACGTTGAGATCGGCATCGCTGAGGACCAGTGGACGCTCTGCACCCAGCAGGATTTTATCAAGTGCTTCATCAAAGCACTGCTGATTGACGCCATCCAGATTACGGCGTGCTGCTAGCAGGGCGGCCTCATTGACCAGGTTTGCCAGGTCTGCGCCAACCATGCCCGTTGTCGCACGGGCAACTGCAACAAGATTAACATCGGAAAGCAGTGGCACGTTGCGCGAGTGAATTTTGAGGATGGCGAGACGTCCATTCCAGTCAGGGCGATCAACTGTCACGCGGCGATCAAAACGTCCGGGGCGCAACAATGCTACATCAAGCCCATCGGGGCGGTTGGTCGCAGCGATTACGACAACGGCCTGGCGGTCGTCGAAGCCGTCCATCTCGACGAGCAACTGGTTCAAGGTCTGTTCACGCTCATCGTTGCTGTTAATGCTCGATCCGCGCTGGCGACCGACGGCGTCAATTTCATCAATAAAGATGATGCTTGGCGAGGCTTTTTTGGCTTGATCGAACAGATCACGCACGCGGCTTGCACCAACGCCAACTAACACCTCGACAAACTCAGAACCACTCATCGAGAAAAAAGGCACGCCTGCCTCGCCTGCAACCGCACGCGCTAGCAGTGTCTTACCTGTGCCCGGAGGGCCAACGAGCAGCACGCCGCGTGGAATTTTACCACCCAGCCGTTGGAATTTCTGCGGTGTTTTGAGGAACTCAACCACTTCTTGTAGTTCGTATTTGGACTCATCGACACCCGCCACGTCCGCAAACGTTGTACTAGGACGATCTTCCAGAATCACTTTGGCGCGGCTCTTGCCGAAGCTAAAGATACCTTGTTGTCCCTGCGAAGCGCGCCGACTAATGAAGAAGAACAGTGCGATCAGAAACACCCAGGGTAAGACGTTGATCAGAATAGTGATCCAGAAGCTATTATCTGGTGGTGGCTGATACGTTACTAACGCACCACTATTGACAAGCTGCTGTGGCAGATTGGGATCACCATTAGGTAGCTGAGCCAGTTGATATTGAGTATAGCCATTGACGGACGTGTTAAATTGCCCTTGAATGCTCGTCTGCCCAATAAACGCCGCACTTTTAATATTGTGTGTGTTGATCTGGCTATAAAAATCACTGTAGGAAATCGGGTCCAGACGCGGTGTATTGCCGGTCGTTTGTGTCCCGAAGAAATTATAGTATATATAGATAACCAACATGATGACAACGATAGCCAGCAACCAGCGATTCAAATTGGACGATGAACGCTTTTGTGGCCCTTGCCCGTTGCCATTGGGACGACCAGCGGGATCAGGACGCTGCTGTCGCCGATCATTCATATTTTGTAGCCAGTATAGAGCCGGCTTTCTCTCCATCATGAGTTCCTGCTTTCTGGGTATCCAATACGCATCATCCCGAACAAATCAAGGTAGACATATTTGCTGGGTTATTGGATGGTAATGTTCCTATTATATCTTATGGATGTCTGAAATGCACGTAGAGGATAGCCTTGCTGCCCCATTTACCACGAATTGTCACCTCAACCCTTCAACCAACCAATATCCTTTGTGCGCCTCTTTCTAGTGATATTACGTAGGAGATGTCGGTAGAGTAGTACTTTTCTGACCCAAATTTCTTGCTATATCTTAAAGTCGGGAGCAACGTAGCGTATCCGTCCAGCATTCAAGGTATCTAATCTCATTTCAAGCTATACCACAAAGTACCATCGGCCCCGAAACAGATTCTGAATGGCGTTGATTTTTTTCAGCAAGGCAGTTACAGAGCATTATCTGGACGCACTTTTCTAGGGAGGCATGACTCATGTTTTCAGGACGTATCACCGCCAGACACGCACTCGTCTGTGCAGTACTGTGTGTGGCAAGCGTACTTTTTATGACGGGTTGCTCTTTGCCGTGGAAACACACGACAGCGGCGGCAAGCGTCAGCGCGAATACACCCAAACCGACAACGCAGCAATTGCTCACCAACCTGCAAAAAAACTTTCGCACAGTGAGTGCTTTCCATGTCACAATGGCAGAGCAAAACCCTGGTCCGGTTACACCCGACCAGATTCAGATTCTCAATGCCGCAGGCGATGTCGTGATGCCTGACAAGGTCAAGGCGCAGGCGACTGTGGTTCTCTCCGGCCAATCTGTGCAGGTTAATCTTATTAGCGTAGGTGACAACCAGTTTATCACCGATCCCATCACTGGCCAGTGGCGTGTGATTAAGGGCGTGCTTGACCCACGCACGTTGACCAACCCCGATACGGGCATCATCTCGCTTGTCAGCAAATTGCAGAATGTGAGTACCCCTGTTGCCGATATCGTCAACAACGTTCCCTGCTGGCGCATCACGGGCCAACTAGATGCCAAATATCTCGCATTCTTCACTGGTGGCGGCGTGCCTGCTGGCACAATGCTTCAGACCAGCGCGTGCATCGGCAGCGTAGACACGCTACCCTATCAGGTGAGCGTGACAGGCGTAGCCGCTGTTGGCGATACTGTTCAGACCGTGCGGACTTTTGATCTTTCCAACTATAACGAAACGATTTCTATCACAGCACCACAATTGTAGTATGCCTGTGTGTTTGGTGATTGCGCTCCTGACACTTGTGAGGAACACAATCACTGCTTGCTCTCTTTTTATATACCGCTTTTGCGGCTTTTGTATTATTCATAGTTTATAAATGAGCGGGGGGACGATGTACACTTTAGAAGACGATCAGGAAACATCCTCGCGTTTGCACAAACGAGATTTCGCGCTTGGCGAGCAGCAATTAGGAACGTTTAGCGACCCGGCGGCGGAAGACGCTACGCAAGTTGTCGAGCTGCCTGTGGAGCCAATACTTACACCCAATACCGATGTTGTTTCACCCCAGGCGGGCCAGACGAGTCACTTTTCGGTACAACAGATCACGAATTCTTTCAAACGATTGACGACGCCTGTTGCTGGCCAGACACGAAGCGCATCTGAACGGCGTATCGCTCTGGCTGCCCTGACAGTTGCCTGTATCGGTGTCTTTTTTACTGCTCTCGACCAGACTGTTGTAGTTACGGCGTTACCACAAATTATTCTGGACCTGCACATTCCTATTATTCAACTTGACCATGCCTCGTGGATTATCAGTGCGTATCTGCTTGGCTTCATTGTCGTGATGCCGCTGATGGGGCGCGTCTCCGATATTCACGGACGCCGCCGCATCTTTCTGCTCTGTCTCACCATTTTCGGTATCGGCTCAATACTCTGTGGCCTCGCACCGTTCTTCGGGCAGCTAATAGACCTGAGCTTTCTGAATGTATTGCATATTGATACCTCCTCTCCTGGCCTTATCTTTTTGATTGCGGCGCGCCTCTTCCAGGCCGCCGGTGGTGGAGCGGTTGTGCCCGTTGCAATGGCGATTGCGAGCGATTTCTATGGACAGGAGCGGCGTGGCCTGGCTTTGGGCATTATCGGAGCCGTGACCGAGGCGGGTGGCGTGCTAGGACCGCTCTATGGAGCCGTCATTGTGCAACACTTTGGCTGGCAGTATATCTTCTATCTGAACGCTCCGATTGTGCTGGCTTTGATGGTTGCTGCATGGTTTCTCGTTCCCAAGGGGAGTCGCTTGCATGAAAAGATCGACTGGCTGGGAACAATCCTGCTAGCACTCGCTTTAACCTGTCTGAGCCTGGGCTTGGCTCAACAAGGAACCTCGCTTGGTCCTATCAGTGTCTCTGGACATGCGCCACAGAATAACCCACTTGCGCTAGCTCTGGCGGTCATCTTCCTGCTCGCCTTTGTGCTGGTCGAACTGAAAGTGCGCTGGCCTGTTGTCGAGGTTTCACTCTTTAAACGTTTCCCCTTCAGTGCGGCTTCGCTCGTCAGCTTGCTGGTTGGGGCGGCTCTCATGATCGCGATGGCCGATATTCCCATTTTTGTCGATACCGTCCTACAGTCTTCGGTTCTGGACAGTGGCCTCGCGCTGTTACGTATGACCGCCATGATTCCTATTGGTGCGCTGCTCGGTGGTTGGCTTTGCAGTCGCATCTCCTGCCGTTTTACGGGTATGCTGGGCCTGCTCTTTACGGCTGCTGGCTTCTTCCTGATGAGTCGCTGGCCCGTACATCTAGAATGGACGCAACTTACGATCAGCACGCTGACTGCTGGCTTTGGCTTTGGTCTGGTCATTGCTCCTATCGGTACGACAGCAATTAACGCTGTGCGCCCAACACAAGCAGGTATGGGGTCCGCTGTTGTCACTGCTTTGCGCATGGTTGGTATGATGCTTGGCCTGGCTGCCTTGACTTCGTGGGCGTTGGCTTACTTCAAACAGCTTGTCTCAACCTATCCATCGCTGCCCCTCACAGCGACCTCCGCGCAGTTTGGACAGTGGGCACAAGGCTATGCCTCCCATATCGTGCAGTCCGCACACACGGTCTATGATGCTGTTTTCTTTATCTCGATGGTTCTCTGTCTGCTTGCACTGCTACCCGCTTTCTTCCTGTGGGGCAACAAAGCGCCAGAGACCGAGCCAGCCATAGTGGAACCTGCATTGCATGAGGCACTCACGATAGCGGTTGCCGATATCGCAGACCTGCCAACGGCTCCCGTGTCGTCTGAGGCTGTCACGCCACTCGTGGAAGAACCGGACCCGCGCAAGAAACGCAATCCCAAGCGTCGGCGTCTGCTTGTCTTGGCAATCTTGGCTCTGATTCTGCTGCTGATTGGTGGTGGTGTGCTGGCCGCTTTTATTCTCACACCTGCTCCCACATCTGATCCCACTATTCCCGCACCAACGACTGTTGCCAGTGTGCCGACCACTGCGCCAACTGCAACGCCCATCGCTGGACCTCGCATGATTCAGCTTGCGCTCGATAAAGGTGCGCTCACGTCTATCTTTGTCTCGCAACTCAACCTGCAATCAGGCACATTGAGCGATCTTACTGTGACGCCGACCTCCGCGGATGGCCTGATCTTGAGTCTCAACCTGCATATTGATGCCAGTGGCATCCATCGTATCCTGCCAATTGAGATGGATGGCACCATTAGCACTGATAGCCAGCAAAACCTGCAAATCAAGGTCATCCATCTCAAACGCGATGGACAGGATGCTGGTTCAACAGCGGCGTCCCAGATGCAGAGCGCCCTTAACCAACTGATTCTGAGTTCAGTTATGCCCGCGCTACGAGGCCAACTCCAGGGTGTGAAGCTGATTTCTGCGCATACCAGTTCGACGCTTTCCTGTGGTAAAGGAGCGGAAATGTTGGTCTTGCTAATCCAAGCTCCGCCTATTCAAGGCCTCGCTGCTCAGCCCACGCCCGTGCCATTCTGCTTTAGTGGCCCTATTGATCTGAATAAACTGCTCCCATAAGAGATGAGATGAGGAATAAGACAATGAGAAAGAAACATTTGCTACAAGTTGGCTTGGGTGTGTTGCTGGCATTGCTGCTCTTTGCCCTCGTAGTCACGCCCGCTCGTGCGGCTGCTATCCATGTTCATGTACACAAAGCCACGAGTGGTACGACCTCTATAAATGCGACCATTTATCTGTCAACGGCTACCTTACAGCCGATATTTCAGAGCAATATTGACCAGGCAGTGCCAGGGGCGGTCAATAGCACGTTGAGCCAGATTTTGAATACATTGCCTGCCAGTGATCGTGGATGGGCCTCACAAATGGCGTCAGCACTGCTCCAGCCTTCGGCTCAATTGACCGGTTTGGCTGCTCAACAGAATGGTCTAGCGACTTCACTCAAGCTGAGCCTTTATCCTGGCGACCCACAGCCGATCAATGCGGCGATGACCGTAACGTTTAGTGTGCTAGATAGCAGTACTATCCAAGTCAGCGTACAGCCAGCCAGTGGTAACCCTGTTCTCGTCAGTGGCCCGATCACTACTTTCACCTTGCCGATTGGGCAACTCAACACAATTGCGACCACACCCACCTGTGGCAATGCTGCGCTCGCTGCCAATCTGCAATTCCCTCTCTCGCTCGGACAGGGTCAGGCAGCAGGTCAGGTGCAGTTCGCGCATACGATGCAGCATCAACTGACGCAGAGTAGCCCTCGGGTAACGGCAGGGACCAGCGATTCGTACATTGAAATTCCTGCGACCTCGCTCGCTTCACTGGGTAGCAGTATTGGTACATTGCCTATTAGTAGTAACATGAGTGCGCAAAACATTCAAATTTCAGTACAGGGCAGCAATATGATTATCAATTCGGATGTCATGTTTGGCTCTTTGCAACTCGGTACAGCCACGACAACGGTTACGCCTACGGCAGTCAATGGCAGTTTGGCAATCAATGTGGTAAGCACAACATTGACCGTCTTCCAGATTTTCACCTTCCCCTATAACACCTATAACCAGCAGATTGAGCAGACGCTTAATACGCAACTGAATGGTGCGCTGACGGGGAAATTCACTGTAACGAACGCCGCCATTGGCCCGGACAGTAACCTGCCTTGCGCCGCTAGTGATAGCCTTGTATTGACAGGCACAACCAGTTTGATTTAGGTAGTGTGTCAAGTGTGATTGCAACCTGTGTATGACCACATGACACCTCACAAGGGGTGTCATGTGCGCCCTTTTTCTATGCTCAATCGGTTCCTAGAGGGATTTCCTCTTGAGTAGGAGCAGCGTGATAGGACGTGGCTGCTTACGCCAGTGGCTTGACAGCTCCATCCAGGGTAATTCAACCCATTTGTAGAGGCCATAGGAGAAGGGTATGACAATGAAGAGGGCGCATAGCCACAGAAAGATGTAAAGGATGCTGTTGCTCCAACCAGCGGCGTGCAGAGGGCGTAGATATTCCTTGAAATCCTCTAGGATGTAGAGGTGCCACATATAGAGACTATACGAGATAAAGCCAATCCAGCGTAGAGGGAGCCATGCAAACGGACGTTTCAGCTTGTCTTCGCCGAAGAGAATAGCGGTCACACACAGACCGAAGCCAAGAGCAAAACTCAGTTCGCCCCATTGCGTAAAGGCAGGCGAGATTGGGTTAAGGAAGCGCAAGCCCGTGTGAAACCAGTTGTTGAAATGCCATAAGGCCGTCAAGAAGAGCAGCAGGATACCGCTGCTCCAGAGCCACCAGTTTGTACGCAGCAGGCGTTGACTCAATGGATGGTCCACCGCTGCCTGACGTGAATAGACGTACAAGGCGGAGATCAACATACCAACAGCGAAATCTTCTAGAAATTTGCCACTCGTGCCATAGCTGAAAAAGAGTATCCAGTTGAGTACCTGGCGCGATACCAGTATACTTTGTGTGGGATAATTATTGAAATAGAGGCCTATATAGCGCGTCCCTACGCCCCAGATCATCATCGCAAGCAGGCAGATTAGCAGGATGGTCATGCGCCGTCGGAGCATCCCACGCCGCACAAGCCAGCTAAAAGCCAGAGCCAGCCAGGGTAAGAGCAGATAGAATTGCCACTCGACCGCCAATGTCCAGAATGGTCCATTGATGTGCTGATAGGTTGCGGGCGTCGAGTCCATGAACAAGGTGAGGAATAGAAGAAGCTGTTTGAAATGATCGGGCTGTAGATATTCCGGTTGAAAGAGCAGAATGAGTGTGAGCAGTGCGACATAATAGCCAGGCAGGATACGCAAGGCACGTCGCAGATAAAACTGGCGCATAGAGGGCCACTCTTTATGAAAGAGTAGCGATTTTGCGTAAGGCATGAAGAGTAAAAAGCCTGATAGCACAAAGAAGAGTGTCACTCCTGCCCCCCCACCCAGCATCAGTGCGCTGGTGAGTGGGCCGACAGCAAAGGTCCAGAGGTGCAAGTCTAAGTGGGCAATCAGATTGATATGAAACGCCACAACTGCTAGACAGGCGATAGCGCGTACTCCGTCCAATACCGCTATTGAGTTCTTTTGCGTGCTTTCCTTAAATGCCGAAAACAAAATCGTGTTGTCCCTACACATGATACCCACAAGGGGTATCACTACATGTCGTCTTTAAGCTGCTTTTCCCTGTTTGTGGGCGGGAGGTGATGTGTACTTATTACGAATGATACAGATAAAATGGTACAGAAAGGAACAAGGTCCTGTGTGTTGCTGGCCTATATTACCAAAGGGGCTGTTTTGAGATTGGCGATCTCGCGGGTATCGGTGGGTTGTAGTGGCAATGTAAAGGTGAAGCGTGCCCCCGCTCCGGGCACGTTCTCAGCCCAGATTTTGCCGCCATGCGCTTCTATGATGGCGCGCACGATTGCCAGGCCCAGACCGCTGCCGCCTGTCGAAGATTGACGCGCGTTATCGGCTCGAAAGAAGCGTTCGAAGACGCGCTCAAGAGCATCAGAGGGAATGCCTTCGCCCGTGTCAGTGACTGAAACAAGCAGTTCGGAACCATGCTGCATCGCGGCAATCGTAACTATGCCACCTGTAGGCGTGTGGCGTCGTGCATTAGCACACAGGTTCGAGAATACACGGGTCAGCATATCCTGATCAACCCAGACAGGAGGGAGATTGAAAGGGATGCTATTATTTGGCTCAACCTGGGCACGCTCAAATTCGGGAGCCAGGACAGCCAGCACTTCATCAACCAGAGCTGCCAGTCGAATCGGCTTGCGCATTGGATGTAATGCTCCCGCCTCCATTTTCGCCATGACGTGCAAGTCTTTGACCAGACGACGTAAACGCAATGTCTCGCGCACAATCACCTCGCCTGTTGCCACATAGTCCTCACGACTCTGATTGACGCCATCGACTAAGGACTCGCCCAGGCCCGTAATTGCAGTCAGCGGCGTTGCCAAATCGTGTGTGATACTCATAATCAGTTCCCGTCGCCATTCTTCCTGTTTGCGCAGCTCTTGTACATCGCGTCCAAGTTGGGCCGCCATCTCGTTAAACGTATGTGTTAACTCGCTAATCTCTCCGGGCGCATCAACATTGATCTGTATGGTATAGTCGCCGGATGCGACGATACGTGCCGCTTGCGTTAGCTCAGAGAGTGGGCGCGTGATGGTGCGTGAGAAGAGAATAGCCGCAAGGGCAGCAATAATGGCGACGATCAGGGAAGCAATGAGTACAGTCTGTCCGACAGCAGCAATAAAAGGTGGGACAGTGTTGTTGGCAGCGGTGCGCGGAATCATCACCAGTACGCCAATTGCGGGACCACTTGACTGCCCGTTCTGAATGGGAATCGTGATGAAAGGACGCGAGAGAAATGCGTGTGCTAGTGGTCCGCCTGCGCCAATTTCGCCAGAAGTTGTGCTATTGGCCTGTGCCAGTAGGATTGCATGGCGCAAATTGTTCACCTGGCTGTTTTGGTAATTGGGATGTTGTAGGGAATAGTCTAGGAGACGAACCAGATCATTATATTGTGTGTTAGCCGTTAAAGAAGCCTGCGAGGGATAGATAAGCTGATTAGACTCGTTAAACACGAGTAGCAGGTATTCGCTCAATTGCTGGTTTTGGAGACGCCCACTCAAAACCAGGGCGCGGTGCAGGTTGCCATTGCCAAGTTGAGCATAGGTATTGCCAATGCTTTGTGCCTCTGTCTGCGCGGCTTCGCTCAGACGATTTTGCTGGTCGACACCGTAGTATGTTGCAATAGCAATGAGAGCGGCCAGCGCGAGCAAGCCAGTTGCTAGCAAGGCCACAAGCGTTGAGCCGAGGGCTAATCGCCATCGAATACTCTGCCACCAGTGTGTACGCATCGCCCTCTCCTCTTTATAC
>DAICZM010000149.1 GCA_027311145.1 Ktedonobacterales bacterium | reverse complement strand
CTCCCACATGGTTAGTGAATGAGCATGTAACTCGCATGGTGATTTGGTATAGCCAAGCAATGAATTGGCGTAACCAGGAGCGAAAGCCGCTGCCTGCAGCTTTACGTGCAAATCTTCTACAGTTACGTAATCAGGCAGAAGCGCAGCCTGAATTGTATGTAGCTCTAGATCGTCTGGCGAGGGCGAAAGATATGCAGTACTGGCTTCTTGTGAGGATGCAAATGCTCGTAGACGAATTGCACCAGTTTCTGAGGCTTTCCGAAAATACACGATGATGTGAAAATAACAAAGGAGGCAAAAATGGCAATAGCAATGTATACCGCAGATGAAGATGTGCTGATGGTAGAAAATAGGGCGTGGTTAGGCATTATTTATCCAGAAAATGTTCGTTATGCATTGGCTCTGCTTACCCCGCTCGCGTTTCTCGAAAATCGTATGTGGCATACGATAACATCACATGATTGTAATCGCTATTTCCCTAATAATGGCAAAGTTGCGATATTTAAGGAAATATCAGATGTTCAAATGAATCGCCTTTGCCTGTTTTATCCAGAAATAAATCCTCGCTTGGCAAATCCTGAAGATCCCAAGTATGCCCATTATATGACGGGCGAGATTAAATTCTCCTCTCTTGCTCAGATCATTGATTGCACAAAGTTTGGTGACAATCTATTTGAAATACCAGATTATCTTCATGACGGTATAGAAAAAGCACAATGCATTTGCCAACGTGTATATATCCGTTATCGCGATTTACTTTATGGTCCGATTGTATTTGCTCCTGAAGGGGAGCGTTGTAAACCCGAAGCTTACATCCGCAGTAGTGGTGCGGGAGGACAGAAATTACTTGTTTCAGTGTATCCATTGCCCACACAAGATGTCTTATACATGACAGACATGAATCATAATTTTCAATGGTTTGATGAGGATAAACTAGGTGTACCTTTAGAACAGGTAGATTGGTCACCGCCGCAAGTCGTGGTAAAACGCATCTTACTTGCGCGAAGAGGGATAAACAGCCGGGATGCCGAAAAAGTGCAGTTGGTAGACAAATATGTTCGTGAATTAGTGCAACTAAGTAGTCTGCAAGGGCCTGACGTACTGCAAATTGAATTTGCAACCATCAAACGGGCACAGTACATGATAATGAATCAGACAAAAAAGTTACAAGAGTTACAGTCTTTACTAGATGTAATACCAGCAGATCATCCTCTTGTAAAATCCGCTATCGTGCAAGAAATTCAGCATAAAACAGAGGAAATTCGGCGTGAAGCTGAAAAACAAGCACAGCTACAATTAATAGAGTTACAGCAACGGATAGAGCAGGTGCAAGCAAAAAGTATATCTGTGCAAAACGAGCTTGAGAATGTAGAAAAGTACGCTAATCCACTGATTAAAAAATTACAGCAGGAAGTAGAGCAGGAAAAAGAAAAACTCTTATCAATAAGAAAGCATGTGGAGCAAGAAATTCAGCGTAGCGTAGAAGGTGTTCAACGTGAGGCAAAAAAACGGGCACAATCACAATTAGAAGAGTTACAGCAGAAGATCACCCACGCCCAAGCTGAACTTGCTGAGGCCCAGAAGTTGACTGAGCAGACAGAAGAAGAGCGTACACGACTACAAACAGAACTTGCATCTCTCCAGGAAGAACAAAAGGAGCAACTTGCACGTGCTCATCAGACATTACAACAGGATAATGCAATACAGTTACACGGGCAGGAGGATGACCTGTTTATTGACTGGCAAGGAAATGTTCTTGCAACTCCAATCAATAAGGCGTTAACAGAAATGGCTTTGCCTTTTTGGAATAGCTATGCACAAAAAACGGGGCTGGCTGTCCCTGATTTGCGCACTTGTTTCGCTGCTTTACTGGCTGGACTTGTTCCGGCACTCAGTGGTCCCGCCGCATCACTACTGGCACATACGTTGGCGCATGTTTTAACCGGAAAACGTATCTGGACGGTGCCAGTTCCGCTTACTGCGGTTACACCGCTCGATCTCTTTGGTTCAATTGATACCACGCGCAATATGTTCATTCCTGCGGCAGGCGGACTGGCTGATATTATCTTACAGGCACAACAGCATCCCCAAGAACTGGCACTCGTCCTGCTTGAAGGCATTGATCGCGTGCCAGGAATGCCTGTCTATGTTCCATTGCTTAATTGCTATAGAGAAAGTCAGTGCGCGGAGAGCGATAAAATGCATGTATCACGACAAATAAATCTCTTTCATCCTCGCGCGTTGTCGCCCGAAGACCCATACAGAGGTTTGGCACGCCTGAGCTGGCCTCGCAATCTGCTTTTGATCACAACACGTGATGACGATTTCCATAGCATTATGCCTCCCCAAGTGTGTGAGGACTGGCTTTTCACAAAGGATATCTTTTTCCATCATATGGCTAAACCATCTGCAATTGATGCTATAGGTACCTTGTGTGTTTCTTTAGATAGCTGGCAAAAGTGGCTGCAAGAGCTTCAATGCACAGAAGTCACACTTCCTGAATCTTTGAGTGACATTGAAAAAGAACAATCCATGTTTTACAAAGCATTAACCGTCTTGAAAGCAAAGCATGTAGAGAAAATATTTCAACAAGCTTGGCCTGTATTAGATGAAGAAGAGATGGAACAAGCGGAAGGCACTCATGTTCAGATAAGCGATTCTGAGATAGCCTTATCAGATGTTATGCCTGTAAATCAATCAAATAATGGATTGGATGTGAAAGATACTCTTTCTACGACACTCGTAAAAAAGAAACATAAGCGTCGATAATATAAGGATACAAGGTGGGGGAAATGTCCATGCAGAAGGCTAGTGTAGTTTGGGAAGGTCCATTGTCAGCAAAAGAAGTCGCTGATGAGATTCAGAAAACGCTCTTTGGGACGCATGTGCAAAAAATTCCGTATGAGGCACTGCGTGCCGAGGCAATTCGTGTAGCAGTCTGGATGCTGACCGCCAGCAAACAGCAGGAACATTTTCCTGAAGAGGGGGCAGCGACGCGACAGGTCTTAATGCAGGCCCGAATACTGCTTTCATCGCTGCATCAAGTGAGCAGAACGGAACGCTCCGGTTTACCGGAAAATGATGCTGAAGATCAGATGTATGACGTAGAACGCGATGTATTGGATGCACTGGAAGATCAAGGGGATCTGTTCTCTCTGCCAGGAGGATACTGGCTTCCAGCACCACCGCGTCTCGTTCCGCTGGGAAATCTGCTTTATCTGTTTGCTGGCGGAATGCCAATCTATCTGAGGCCTGCATTACAGAAGTATCTTTATCTGCATGGTACTTTCCGACAGGTACGAGACGTTTCACTACAAAAGGAAGCATTTGGTACATGGCAATTCCAATCAAAACAGCAGTGGCTAGGACCAAAGCCGCCTACACTTCAGCAACTGTATGCTGATTTTCTTAAATGCTCGTTACTGCCTGTGAGCCAGCAAGAAGGGGCAAGCCGTAGTCTCGAGGCATATGCTTGTCAATCTGGTAAAACACAAGCTACGCGCTGGCGACTACCCGACAATGTTGCTGATGGGCGTTATCTACTGAGAACACAGGTGCAGTGGGGCAAACGACAATATAGTATTGGCCTGATACAAAATCGCCGCCTTGTGGAACAAAGTAGCACCATGCCTTTTCTGGATATTCGTCGTCTGTGTTACGCGCTTGATCACTCCAAGGGGATGCCGACAAGCGTAGAGTGGGCTCCTACACAAGGAAAATTGACGTTAAGAAGTGAGTTTCCAATGCGCGAACGTAAAGAACTGGCTTCCATTGCAACGCTCCAGGTTCCCGATGAGGGGTATTATCCTCGTAGCTGGATTATTCCGCGCGAACATCATGAAACGCTCAAGGGGATGTTGCAGGATTTGGGCATTCGTGTGCTAAGTGAAGGAAAGAAAATGTAAGTATGGTCCACGATGACACGCGAAAACACGTTGAAACCTTTACGGATGATATGCCAGGACTGGCACGGGAACTGCATGTGCAGTTACAACGCTATATCGAGGCGCAGTATCCTATTCGTCACGCTTCCGTGGTAGCGGAGCGCCATGCCCTGCTCGAAACGCCCGGCGTTATTTCTCAAGTTCCCTTTGTCGAGAGCATGCCTGGTTATGTCAAAGGCAAGCTGTACCATGAACTCGCGTTACCCACCGAACTGGCAACGGCACTCCAAGAACTATCGCGTCTCGTTGCTCTGCCTGCGCAACTGTATCAGCATCAGGAAAAAGCGTTAGAAGCCTTTGTGCGAGATGGACGTGATCTCATTGTTGTCACCGGCACTGGTTCTGGCAAAACAGAAACCTTTTTACTGCCCATTCTGGCACGCGCGCTTGAGGAGGCCAACAAACGGATTGCGAGCTTTCGTTTGCCAGGGATGCGCACGCTGCTGCTCTATCCAATGAATGCTCTGGTCAATGATCAGTTGACGCGCCTGCGCCGTTTGTTTGGCAATCCGCAACTGGTCGAATGGTTTCAGAAGTGCTATCACGTCGAACGTCCACTGCGTTTCGGCATGTATACGTCGCGCACGCCGTATCCCGGTGTCATGAGTGCAGAGAAAAATCGGCAACAACTTCTACCGTTGTTACACTACTATCTCTCGTTGCAAGAACAACAACCGCAGCAGGAACAAGAACTGCGCAAATTGGGCCGTTGGCCTATGCTTAATCTAGAAGCCTTATCGCACCATGCCACACTGGGGCAGACGCACATTGGTGCTCAGGATTATGAACTCTATACGCGCCAGCAGATACAAGAATGGTGTCCTGATCTGCTCATCACCAACTACTCGATGCTCGAATATATGCTTATGCGCCCCATCGAACGCACGCTCTTTGAGCAGACTGCGCGCTGGCTCCAGCAGGATCAGGCGAATACGTTGTTGATTGTGTTGGATGAGGCTCACCTCTATAGTGGTGTGACGGGCGCAGAGATCAGCCTGCTTTTGCGTCGTTTGCAAGCACGCCTGGGCATCACGCGGGAACGCGTGCGTTACATCCTCACCAGTGCCAGTCTGGATACTGGTGATGAAGGACAGCAGGCTATTCTCGATTTTGCCAATACACTTGTTGGTCAGCCCAAAACCGCTTTTGCCGTTATTCAGGGGAAACGTCTACAGACCCCACAGGGACGCCAGTTGCAGACTATGACCGCAGCGCAAGAGGCGCAAATATTGAACAATTTTGATCTGCATGCCTTCACCAAACGTCTGATTGCACCAGAAGATGGATACGAGGCACTGGTAGCACTGGCAAAACATATGGGCTGGTCTCAGCCTCCTCGTACCAGTGAAGCGTATGCCCGCTATCTGGGGCACTATTTGCCTTCTTTGCGCGTATTTCAACACCTCTGGCAGATGACAGCCGGACAGACCGTATCGTTTCAACAACTGGCACACCAGCTATTCCCTACATTAGATGAGCAGGAGCAAGGGAAAGCTCTGAGCGCGCTGTTAGTACTCGCGGCAACAGCGTTGACAGAGGAAGGTATTACGTTATTGCCCGTGCGTGCCCACCTCTTTTTTCGTGGCCTGCCACCGCTCTATGCCTGTGTCAATCCTCATTGTTCCGAACGGCGCGTCAAGAGTGTATCGTCAGAGCTTGGCGCGTTATGGTTAAGTTCACGTTTGCACTGTGCTTGTGGTGGGCGTGTCTATGAACTCTTTGGACATCGGTACTGTGGGGCTATCTTTCTGCGCGCCTTCGCTCAGGCTGAACCTGCCGATTTTTACTGGCATGAGCCTGCTGCTCTTGAGAGCTCGGGTGGAGGGCGCAAAACAGAGACGCTCTTGCTCGTTGGACAACCACATCCGAAAGTGCAAGGTGGAGAATGTTTGCGTCTGCATATCAGCACGGGACAGGTCACTACAATTCGTCCAGATCTTTTGCATGTGCTAGACGACGCTGATGATCCTGAATATCTGATTGTCTATCGTCCAGCAACAAGTGCTTCCGCGAAAAAGAGTAAGCGTACACGTAAAACGAAGCAAGAGATGGAAGAGGTGGAAAGCAGCGAAGAGGTGAGCAGGCATTGGAAATCGTGTCCCGTCTGCCGCAAACGTCTGCACAGGACATCTCTTACCAGTCTTTCCACAAAAGGTGAGCAACCATTTGTCAATCTGGTGCGACGACAGTTCGAGTTACAGCCTCCCAGTCAAGAGGAGACGGATGCAACGCCGAATATGGGACGCAAAGTGCTGCTGTTCTCCGATGGGCGACAGCGTGCCGCACGACTGGCCCGCGATCTGCCCAGAGAGGTTGAATTAGATACCTTCCGTCAGGCTCTCCTTCTGGCTGTTGCCCAGCAGAGTCAGCGCAGTGGACAGGCGTTGGTACGCATGGATCAGGCGTTGTATCGCACCTTTGTCGCAGTCTGTGCGCAACATCGCCTGCACTTCTTTGATGGCAAGTCGCAGCAGGAATTGTTGAGTCAGATGCGTGGCTTTCGCGATGACTATACGATGGATAGTGATCTGGCGGAGAGCGATGAGTGGGAACCGCCGCTCTCTCAGGGCTATCGGCTCGCGCTTTTGAGGCAGGTCGCAGACCCGTTTTATTCGATGCAGCGCATGTGCGCAGCGGTTGTTGAGCCTACTACCGCAAGTTTGCGTATTCTGAGCAAAAAGCCGCTCTTTGCGCGTCTGCAAAGCGATGAATTGCGCGCACTTGCTATCGCCTGGATAGAAGCACTCCTTGCCGATGGAGCGTTTGATAGCAATATTGCCTCTGCTGATCGTCAGCAACTCTTGCCGCGTGAAGGCGTGGTATCGTCTAGTGAAGGGCAAGAAGAGAGTTGGAATGAGGCTGAGAAAGCGGCAGAACTGCTCTTGGGCTACAAGCGTGAGGAATTACGACAATTACGCCAATTATTTGTTGATGAACTATGCGAAACAAAAGAGAAAAATATTTTTCTCAGACCTGAGAAGCTTGCTTTGCGGCTTACGCTTGGCGAGTCATGGCATCAATGTCGCGATTGTTCTCAATTGCTCTGGCAACCCTTGCGAGGAACCTGCTCTAATTCCCGTTGTGGAAGTACCCGTCTGCTCGTCCTTCCAGGTGATGATCTGAGTTTGCGCGCGCGCACCAATTTCTATCGTGAACCTATCCGTCAGGTGATTGAGGGACAGCGCGCCCCTACGCATATGACAGCCGAAGAGCATACGGCCCAGCTTTCACATCGTGATCTCCAGCAAATTGAGACAACGACGGAGCAGTATGAGCTACGCTTTCAAAATATCGGCGTCTCTCAAGAGAAGCCGACCATTGATGTGCTCAGCTGTACGACCACCATGGAGGTTGGTGTCGATATCGGCTCGTTACTGGGCATTGGATTACGGACCATGCCGCCGCGTCGTGCCAATTATCAGCAGCGCGCTGGACGTGCAGGCCGACGAAGCGCGGCACTCGCGACAGTACTGGCCTACAGTGAAAATGGGTCGCACGATGCTCATTACTTCAACCATCCTGAAGAAATGATTACGGGGCCTTTGCCCTGTCCACATATCTCGAAAGTTAACCAGCGTCTCGCAAGGCGTCATATCCAGGCTGTCCTGCTCCAGAGTTTTTTCTTGGAACGCATGAATAGCGCGGGTAAACTCAGTGATCGGCAATATGGCTATCTTGCTGATGCACTGGGAACCGCGCGAGCCTTTTTTTCATATTCTACGCCACATAATCTCAATGCTTTTGAACAATGGGTAGAGCAGATGCTCACCACCGTCTCACCCGAACTCCTCCGTGAGGTCGCCTCATGGCTACCGGACGATCTTGCTGAGGGGCGATTGAGTCCACCGGAGAAAGTGCGCTATGTCATGGAGGTTGCTCGTGATGTCACAAAAACACTGCACGCTCTTGGTGAAGAGCTGTTCCCATCGACAGGTGTGACAAAAGAGCAGGGGGATTTTACGTTTCGCGCAGATGAGATGATGTTCCTTGATCTGCTGTTTGAACATGGCCTCTTGCCTGCCTATGCCTTCCCACGCGAGGTACGCAGTTTTGTGATTGAGACTTGGAAAGATGATAGCCGGGGCAATAAGCGCATTGCTACAAAGCAGCGACCTGAGCAGAGTGTCGACATCGCACTGGCGGAATATGTCCCTGGTCGCGAACTGATCGTGGATAAAGAGACCTATCGTGTGGGAGGTATCTACATTGATCCGTTCCCCGGAGCAACCGTCGCGAATCGGGTGGCATCGTTTTTCAAACGTGAGCAGAGTCGTTTCGCCTTCTGTAGCCGTTGTGGATATACACAACGCGAAGCCTTGCTCACAACAAAAAGCGGTCAATGCCCTCTCTGTCAGCAAAAACTGAGCGTAGAAGAAATTCTCGATCCGCCAGGGTTCGCGCCAGAACGAGGTGTATCGCTGGAACAGAGTCGTCAGCGCGTAAGTAATACTACTCCTGGCAGTGCAGCGACGCAGGTCAAGCTCGTTTTACCATTGACTGATAGCGCCGATTTCGGACATGAGATGATGCGGGGGCGTGTCGCGTGGAGCTATGCCGAACACCGCGAATTGCTGATTGCCAATCGTGGCGCGAATAATGATGGTTTCTCTGTCTGTCGTTCGTGTGGGGCGGCGGCTCAGGGCGATCCCCCCTGGCTCCATCGTCCCCATGAGCGTCCGTTTCTGGTTCCTGGCTGGGCTGCTTCTCGTCAGTGTAGTGGCACAGATGGTGTCTGGCATGGCTATCTTGGACATCTCTTTCATAGCGACCTGCTGTTACTGCGTTTGCGCTGGGCAAAAGGGATTGCTTATCAGGTGGAGCATCCCTGGCTCCGTGATGCGCTTGATACGCTGGCACAGGCTCTATTGCTTGCAGCGACACGCTTATTGGATATCGCGCCATCTGAATTGCAGGTCGGCTGGAGCTATACTATCGCGGCATCCGCCTCGACTAGCGCGGAACCGCCACGTATGGCCGACTTTTTTCTGTTCGATACGCTTTCCGGCGGTGCAGGCTACGCAACACAGGTTGGACGCTATGTCGGGCAATTGCTGGAAATGGCACAGGAGATACTCGACACCTGCCCGGAACAGTGCGAACGCTCCTGCTATCGTTGCCTGCGCACATATAGCAACCGTTTTATGCATCAACATCTTGACCGTCATCTGGCGGCCACGCTCCTGCGCGCGCTCATCAGTGGGCAACCTCCGGCCTCCTTCTCAACTTCTGAGCAGGTTGCACAACTGGATATGCTGCAAACCTTTCTCGAACTCTCTCGCAACGTGACCTGCGAACGTGCTGCACGTGTGGAAGGGCAGACCGTTCCATTATTGGTCAAGACGGACTACGGTAGTTATGCTATTGGCACATACCCTGTCCAACAAGAGATAAGTATGGTTGGACATCCACTTGACGCCATAAAAACAAAGCCCGTTCGCCTCGTCAGTGATTACGAACTCGCTCATGACCTGCCCGCCGTGGCTGAGAGGTTGCGCTAGCGAAAAAACGCGTATGCCTTATAGGTAAGAGGAAACGACAATATTTCGTTTCCTCCTACCTGTAAGGCATACGTATTTTCTATGATTGGGGTAAGCGCTACTGATATGTCGCAATAAGTACGGATACACACCTTCCTTTTGGTTTCGCTTACTGAGATTTGGTCCGGGAGAGATGGCTGCAATGCCCATTTCCTGCATATAGCGAGCGACTGTTTTCCGATTGATCCCCATCCCTTCGCGTTGGAGTTGTGCCGCAATCCGACGCGCTCCATAGAAGGGAGACTGCGTATAAATCTCATCAATGCGATGTTTGAGTTGCACTTCTTCTCCGCTGGGAGGACATGGCTGATAGTACAAGCTCGAACGGGTTGAGACTGAGCAGTTCTGTTTGTGTTGTGAGTGGAAGCTAACTGTCTGCCCGTTCAATCAGCGCTATCTTTTCCTCCCTGGTCAGACTTGTAACTTTTTTTTAAGCCAGGCCACTTGCGTCGTTAACTTGCCAATTTCCGCGTACAAATCTGTGATCTGCTCTTCATGCGCTGCTTTCAACTCGGCGGTACTGTCCTGTTTCTCAAAAAGACT
>DAICZM010000148.1 GCA_027311145.1 Ktedonobacterales bacterium | reverse complement strand
GTGCAGTACGCGAACCTCTATCAATACAATACAAACGCAGCGCACTAAGACATTGAGCAGATAATATGGTAAATGATGTATATGCAGTAAAAGCAGGCTCGGCTGCCGAAACCATCACGAGCATACATCCGTCGAGAGGAAATTCCCTTGTACGCTGCACATTCGTCTCTGCCAACATAAATGCTCCCAACAAGCGCGCTTGAATCCACGTCCCTGATGGGCAACTTTGGGTTGTAATCAGTAACACCGGTATTTCTTGTTGTTCTACCAGGAACATTGCCAGATCGGCAGGAAGAGATGCATCACCTGTCATCAATTCCGTAGCACGTAACGCTCCTCGCTCCTTATCCCATACATAGGCGAGACACGCACGACACGGCTGGCGCACCTGAACATCCAGTAACCTCGCCATTGTGTCAGACATCTTCCCTTATCGCTCCTTTCTACACTCTGCTAGACACTTTCAAGCCTGTATTACGCTCTTTCAATAGACGCCAGGATTGCCTGCACATATCTCGGCTGCCCGCCGCCACGCTGTCATTTCTGCTCCATGGACTTGTTGACTTGCATGATATTCATAGTTGCGAATCAGTGCCTCCAATTCCTCTACTATTCTCTGATAACACACGCGTTGGGCAACCACCAGTGCAGTTTGAACCTGTTTATCATAATGATGAACCTGTTTACACGCTTGCGCAAAATGGACACGACATAGCCCTGTTGTCTGAGCAAAGCGCATACGCCCCTCTTCAAATTGCAATAACTGCAATAGCGTATCAACAAGCCGAAGCTCAACTTGAGTACGTTTCTGGCAAAACAGACACGCAGCGTAGATAGCCTGCTGACGATGGGTAGAAAATATATTCCGCAAAATTTGACGCATCGTCGTGTGCCAGTTAGTACGAGATGGCAACGTTGGCTTTTCCATGCTTGCGAGCATGTCAGTGATGATCTCATGATACACCAAACCAAGCTGAAAAGCTGTTGGGAACTGTGCCAATTGCCAGGTATGCAGTGGACAAAAACCCCGTGAACGGATCAACAAATGTCGTTGCTCCACATCCGTAAAGCCTTCATAGCTCCAACTTACTATCGCACGTTGCAGCGTTTCAAGAATAGCCAGACATACAGGACACCCTTCACGCTCAAATGCTTGCTCCAGAGCTTCGGCACTCCACGACTGAGGAAACTGTTTTTCTTCTTGTAGCATCGATCCTACCTACTTTTTTATGACGAACATCTATCACGTTGCCCTAATGTTTTTCCAATACGCTCCAAAAAAGTGCTGGGTTCCCCCCCATGGCCCATCTCGTGAAAGGAACCGCAGCAGAAGCAACTAGCACGGATGTTATACGCAAAATGGCTTCTACATATAAACTATAGTTTTTACCCTATAGTTCAATATAGAAGCCATTAGCCTTACGGCATTTTGCGAGCTTCATCGCATGTTAATTTCTTTTTCTCTTATATTAAGTATATATCATGACAAACGGCATTGTCAAGGAAAAATCACAAATGTCGTTGCTGTTTTAAAAAACCTTCGACGCTTGCCACTGCTTCTTCTGGACTGGGTAATGACGAAGGAATGTGCCAGAACCACAAGTACTGCCACCATCGTCGTGTCGGAGATGACAACATCTTCTGGGGTCTCGGCTCGACATCTGTTGTATACATCGCCTCATAACAACTGCGACAGAGCAATGTACGCGGATGGAATGCTGACATACAAGCACCTGGTCCTACGATAGGCTTGTCTGTCATCTCAACAAGATGTTGGTGGCAGACACCCACCCCACAGCGTTGACACACAGCATGAGCGGACCGCATGGCATCTTTGTGTTTCACCAAGCACATATAACAATTCATGCTCAACCTCCTTGTCTATCTTTCTCGAACTCCGCTACCTAAATCGCGCGCAAAATAAGTATCAAGAGTACAATCAGAAAGATATAGCCGACGTACTGATTCATATTGCCCGATTGAATGATACGCGCCCGTCGCGTTAAAGCATTGACGAACCGCAACAGGGGTTGATAAAAGTACTGCTCAAAAGGTGGAAGAATCTCCTGTTCATACACCATACTCCCATCACGATGGTGGGCGGCACTAGCATTGACACTACTCCGCGTTTGTGAACGGTAAAAGCTTTGAAAAATGATACGGATGGGATTGCTATAAGCCAGATCGGTATAGGTCATAGCAGCAGTAAAACGTGGAATACCCCCCGCCCAAACACGTCCGATTCGGCGCGCTCCCAACGGGCGTATCATACGCAGTGCCAGGACAACAAGACCTACAAACAACGCTTCTGCCAGAAAGAGATAACTCGGTGAGGCAATCGTTGAGAACGTTGGTGAGGCAACCACGACCAGACCATTTAGTGGGAACACTCCACGCAGAAAGCCACCACCTAACGTCACCAACAACTGATAATTGCCAGGATCATTTGTGAAAAGCGGCGGCACGATTTGATTCAGCACACTCTGCTGCAACAGGGATGATGTAACGCGATCCAGACCGGAAAGCACCAGTGTCGGCAGTACACCAAAAAGCAGGCATAGAAAAGCCAGATAGCCCATCGCAATACGCATACTTGTAGGAGCCTCACGCGCCTCTTCCGCTTCTTTGCTGCGTGGTAACGCAAGCAAGCTGATACCTGTGGCGCGCACAAAGGCCGTCACAGCAATACCAGCGGTAAGCGCAAGCATAGCGCCTGCAACCGCCATCACAATTTTTGTCATGGTATCCGGTATAACAAAGCTTTGCAGCAAGGTCTCTAATAGCATCCATTCGCTGATATAGCCATTCAAAGGGGGGACAGCTGAGATGGAGAGGGCAGCCACAATAAAACACAAGCCTGTCCAGGGCATCCGCCGCAGCAAACCCCCTAATTTGGCAAAAGCACTACTTCCTGTTGCATGTTGTATCGAGCCTGCCCCCATAAAGAGCAAACCTTTATAAACTGCATGATTGAGTAAATGATAGAGTGCCACAATCATAGCAATTGCCGCTAACGCCCCCAATTGATAGTTTTGAAAAATGAGAGATGCACCGATAACAGTCAGCACTAATCCCATATTCTCAACACTAGAATAGGCCAACACGCGCTTTAGATCACGCTGAACAACCGCATAGAGAATACCAACCAGGGCAGTTGTAGCACCCAAGAGTAATACCACCATACCCCACCACAAAGGAATGCTCGCTCCACCCAGAAAATCCAGACAGAAACGCAGCAAGCCATAGATGCCCAGATTGATCAGCACCGCTGCAAGAATGACTGCGACAAAACCAGGTGCGGCACGATATGCATCGGGCATCCATAGTTGCAAAGGCAACACACCTATCTTGGCTCCAAAACCAAACAAGGCCAACAGAAATACCGCACTCCGTATGGGAGCAGCAAGCACCATTGCAGAGCTATGCAAGGCATCAAAACCAATATTCCCTGCTGTTTGATAAAGGAGGAGAAACGCAATCAAGATGCCTACTGTGCCGATCTCACTTACCGCGAGCATTTGATAGGCCGCGCGCTTCGTCTCCTGCTCCTCATACTCAAAACAAACTAAGAAATAGCTGAGGAATGCCATCGTTTCCCAGGCTATCAAAAAAACAATCATATCTGAGGCAACAACAATTAATACCACAGAGAGAAGCAAGCAATTGAAAAGCATCCCAAAAATGCGTATACGCCCTCTTCTCTGCCACATGACGCTTTGGTGCAATTCTCCCAGCGCATAGAGGGCCGCCGGAAGCGCAATCAGTCCCACAGTGGCAAGAAAGAACGCAGACAACCGATCAAGGTGCAGTGAAAGTGCGCCAAAAGGCAAGTTTGTATCAAGGCTGCCAAGTGTAACTGTGCCATTTATTATTCCGCCGATCCCTGTCATCAGAGCCGCAAAACTACCAAGACCCGCACAGGTTGTGGACGCCACAATCGCTACACGCATATTTGGTAAGGCAAAAGTGAGAACGATGCCCAGCGTATAAAAACTCAGTGTGAGCCAAAAAGTCACCATGAATAACATTTGCGATTGCATCAACAAGACTCCTTTTCGCCAGTACGCAATAGCAATGGGCGATTTCCACCAACCACTGTCATCTGTCCATAGACACGTTGCTCTACTCGACCAAGCGCAAGAAGTAGACCATGCAAGAGAGTCAGTGGAGACGGCGGACACCCAGGAATATAAACATCAACAGGCAATACCTCGCTCAGACCCCCAAGTGTGAATACACTCGCTCCAAAGATGCCTCCACTACAAGCACATGCCCCAACCGCTACTACAAGCCGTGGTTCTGGCATAGCCTCGTATGTCTGAAGCAACGGGTCTTGCATAGCACGTGTCACAGGCCCCGTTACGAGAAGCAGATCTGCATGACGTGGTGAAGTTGTAAAGAAAATACCGAGACGATGCATATCGTAATACGGATTTGTCAGCATTTTGATCTCTGACTCACAGGCATTGCACGAACCAGCATCCACATGACGAATATGTAAAGAGCCATGAAACAAATGTTGTACCTGCTCTTTGAGATGCTTTGTGGTTGTCTGTATTGTCGTATCTAATAGTTTTTCCATGATACTACTCCTTTTCCACTTCTGCGTCTGGACGCTTGGTAGCACACATATACAGATCTTCACGACTGCTTGCCGCCAACTCATACTCCGCTGTCATTGCAAGTGCTTGCAGCGGACAGGTTGTCACACACATCCCACATTGGATACAGCGTGCATAGTCAAGCATAAGTGAATGCGGCTTGCTGCCAACAGCACCATCCTCTTGAAAGACCAGACTCAATGCATGAGGCAGACACACCTGTGTACAAGCATCACAGCCTTGTTCCACCAAGCAAAGGCTTGCATTCAACATAAGCCGACCACGAAATCCCTCTGGCATTTGTTCACGTACCTGTGGATAGCGTGTTGTTAACACACCCGTGCGCAAACCTCGTCGTACCCAGGAAAACAACATTGCTTACCTCTCTCTTTGTTAACAGTCCGCTCCTGCGAAGGAGAGACCAAAACTTTGTTCGATCACGGGAAAATCAGTCAAAATATTATGACCGGGAATTGCCAATGGGAAGGCTTGCCAGTTTGCAAATGACGCGGGACGTACATGATAACGCAACGCGGTGCCATCCTCACCAATCAACAACCAGTGGATACATTCTCCTCGTGCTGATTCGGCCCACCCCAACGCGGAACGCCCTGGTTTTAGCTCCGGCAATGGCTCATGCACCGCTCCATTCGGCAGATGATCGATGACCTGTTCGATGATACGCAAGCTCTGGAAGGTTTCTTGTAGACGAATATCTGCTCTTGCCCGCGCATCACCATACTGCAAAATGGGAATATCAAAAACCACCTCGGCATATGCTGCATAGGGATGATCACGCCGTAAATCTCGCTTGACACCAGATGCACGCCCAATTGGCCCAACTGCACCATAAGACGTTGCATCTTGCGACTGTAAGATACCTGTTCCCTCTAAGCGATCCTGATGCGATGGCGACGCAAGCAGCATCATACGCAAAACCTCAACCTCACGGCGTAGCTGACGCACCAATTCCTCTATCGCCCATAAACCCTCTTTGCTCACATCTCTGCTTACTCCACCGGGAATGTTCATCCCAAAAAGATAACGGTGTCCACTCAGTTGCGCATTTAAACGCAACACATGCTCTTTCAGAATATCAAATTGCGCCTGCGCAACAACTAGCCCAGTTGTCTGGCAGAGATCCGCCTGATAGCCAAGATGATTATAGAGACGTTCTATTTCCGCAAACAGAGTGCGCAGAAAACGTGCACGTGGAGAGAGTTCTACCTCAGCAATACATTCAATGGCCTGGCACAACGCCAGTGAATGGGCAAATGCGCTTGTGCCAGAGATACGCTCAGCGACCAATAACAAGCAGGGCAAAGCAAGACCCTCGGCACGTTTTTCTATCCCGCGATGTTTATAAAACAGTTGAAGGCGCGCATCAATCAGCTCTTCACCCACAGTGCGCAATGTATAGTGACCAGACTCCACAACACCAGAACGCACAGGTCCAAGCGGATAATCTACCACCCCCGGTGATGCAGGGGCAAGCGTAAAATGTTGTGCTTCTCCTTTTTCTACTACTTGTGTCCAAGCAAAAGGAACTCGGTATGGATAAACACCTTCAGGCCAATCAGGCGGAAGACGTAACCCTGCTAATAAAGGATGTCCTTGTGGCCTAATGCCCAATTCTTGCCAGAGCTGGCGTTCATACCAATCCATCGCAGGAAGTTGCTCAACTAGACTGGGGAAAGTTGGTTCTTGACCATCTAGCTTAACATAAAGATGAAGCCAAGTATGCTCTGCATCAAGCGCACACAAGATATGCAACTGAAATTGCCCTTGCGTCGCACGTTGGTCCAGACCAAAACAATCAACAAAAGTGGCTCGAAAATGCTCTCGTACAATCTGTAGCACTCGTGCCAATGCCGTCGGTGCAATATCAATCGCAATTTCGTCCGGCCATAGCCGTATCAACGGAGGTGCAATCCTCATAGCATGACAGGCATTGATCAATTGCGTACTTAGATCAGCAATGTCAATCATCGTGTTCCTCCTAACACAATCGTCGCTTGATGCAGGAGGCTATTGAGCGGAGGTGGCATAAAAATGCCCAACACGATGATAATGACAACACTCAAACCCATCGCCAGCATATTCAAACGACTTATCTCACCAACTTCAATCGGTGCTACCATTTTGCCAAATACCATCGCGGTCAAGTAGAATAGGACACCCATAAAGATCAATGCGATCAGAATCAGCATCGCAATCGCAGCAGGAGCGTAGCCCTGACGAAATCCCGCACTCAAAATACTCAACTCGCTAATGAAGAGACCAAATGGCGGTGAACCTGTCAGGGCCAAACCACCGATCAGGAGAAATGTACCCGTAACAGGCATAATCTTGATAATCCCTGAAACTCTCTCGATATTTTTTGTCTTATACTTCAGCAAAATCTGACCACTGGCAAAAAACATGAGTGATTTAGTGATCGCGTGATTGATGATTTGCAGTAATGCTCCATAGAGACCCAACACGCCACCAAAGGCAAGACCAAGCGCAATAATACCCATATGTTCGACACTAGAGTACGCTACTGACACTCCCCGCCATGAATGGACGGGGGTTCTTCTTTCCACCACAGGGCTTGCTCAGGGAGCCTTGCGACTCGCGATGCGTAGCGGCCTCATGTCCAGAAGCGTTTCACCCCGCAAGGGGGCCAGTTCCCGACTGCCCGCCGGTACTGCCTCTGTACAGAGCTTTTGCTACAATGTTGTGAAGTAGGCGGCTGGCGCGTTGCCTTCGGTACGTTTCCATCCGCCCCTTCCCGAACCGTGCGTGCTGGTTTCCTAGCACACGGCTCTCCAGTCACACGCATTTCATGATTGACGCTTGTTCACAGGCTGTCCTGCATGGATTTTTCTGTGACACGACCAACAGAGTACGAGGGTTTTTCTCTTTCGGGCTGCCATGACCTTTACCCAGAGTGGCTTGTTTTGCCGCCCTTTCTGATTGAGGTCTTTCAGTGCTCGAATGTGATGGACTTCTATGCGGTCCTGTGAGTTACACAGCTCACAGGTATCCGCTAGAAGTCTCTTTTCCAGTTCTGTTCGGTTTATCCACACGGGTGTCGGTTGGTTGTTAAGGATTGCATGGATTTTCCTCTTGAGAGGAATGCCACCCCACTTGGCTATCAGTGGCTTTTTCCCTTCTCGTGGGATGGTCACTTGAAGTCCCTTGTACGTTGTTCCATTGACCATCCACGTAGTGCTGTATTTCTCATGCACTTTCTTGACGGTTAGGTGTAATTTTACCGCTAGTGTCTTTGCAAGAGATTGTTGCATAATCCATTTCAGGCGATTAAGCCTGTGGAGGTCGTTCGCCAACTGATAATATTCGGCAAGCCCACGAAATTCCGATTGGTATTGAGCAACAATCGAGTAGTCCGTGTTGTTCGTGAGTTCTTTTCGGTGCTTGGGCTTTCCGTGTTCCTTGTATTTTTGGCATTTCTTGGTCAAGATGTCTTGAGGTATTCGTAACCAGATTTCCCCATTGACACTGCGCTTTTTCTTCGTTTGGCGTGTATCATCTTGGGACGCACGAAGGTGGTAGCTGAGAAATCGGGCGGTCTCTGTTCTTGCATGCGTGATGAGCGTTTTCTCTTCGGAGAGTTCTAGCTTGAGTCCATCATGCAGGAACGTTTTGACCTGCTGTTTGATATGCTCTGCTTCTTCCTTCGGGCCAATGAGCCCGAGGAGCCAATCATCAGCATATCGAACGTATTTGAGTCTCCTGTATCCTGGGTCGTTGAGTTCTACAGAAGGCATTTTCTGAGCAGCTTTTCGTGCTTTCATTGCCTCCTGCTTTTTCCCTCCTTTCCTAAGTCTATATGATTGACACAGGAGATTGTCGTATTTCCGATTCTTTTTGCGTCTGGTTCCTTTGGTGTACATCGGAATGAGGATTTCTTCGATATATCTGTCCAGTTTGCTGAGATAGATGTTGGACAGGATTGGACTTACGATACCTCCTTGTGGTACTCCACTGAGCGTTGCATTGTATTTCCATTCCTCTAGGTATCCTGCTTGGAGAAGCCCGCGCATAAGTCGGAGAAATCGTTCGTCGTGGATGTGCTCCGCGAGTGCATTGATGAGAATGTCGTGTGACAGACTATCGAAGCAGGCTTTGATATCTCCTTCTATGAACCAACTTACTCCGTGCCAGTTCTCATCTATCTGTCTCAAAGCCGTGTGGCATCCCCGTCCTGGACGAAAGCCATGGGAAAACTGACTGAAGGATGGCTCGAAGTAGCTTTCCAAAATCAGTCGGATGACTTCTTGGAGCAATTTGTCTGACCACGTGGGCATACTCAGGGGACGCTTCTTTGTCGAGTTCTTTTTCTCGATGTAGACGCGACGTGTTGGTGTCCATCGGTACCGCTCATATCGCACTGCTTCAATGAGTGCATCGATTTTTTCCAGTGACATCGCGTCTGCGGTTTCCGTTGTACTTCCTGGGGTCATCGCCCCCTTGTTTCGGTAGATTTTGCCGTAGGCCATGAGATAGAGGTCACGGTTGAACAGGAGTCGATACACCCGTTCCAATGGCAATCCCTTTTTGCCTCGCTCCTGAATGATCGCTAAAATAGTTGCGGCTGTACGCATCACGCGCACCTCTCTATCGTAGTTCTCAGTGTTTCCTGTTTCCCTTCCCCATGTCTCAAGCATTACCTTGAGCAGTTGAGTACTATGGAAACTCCGTTACCTTGAGGGTCTCCCCTTGTAGGCAATCCCGTATTTGCACATGTCAAACGTTCAGTGTGTTTAGGTGCCCATTTCGTTTCCTTGAACCAGTTCACTACTGGTCGTCCACCAGAGAGAGTGTTGCGTACCCGCACTCAATAGGTACGTATTCTGGTATCGTCGTCTCAGAGATGCTACGACGGGCCAACGCTTAGACCACTGGAAACTCGGGTTCAACCAATACAGGCTTCACCTTGCACACAGGACTTGCGGTGCATCACGCTACATCTCTTCGCGTTTAACCGCTTTTCCACCATGCTGCTTTCCCCTTTGCCTTTCGACGCCAGGTAGGATGGATGTCCTTGAGGCTCTTACTCTCAGCCTCATCTCCTTCAAGGAGAAATTTAACATGCACCGAAACGGCGCACGACTGCCGCGTTCTGGTCGCGATCCATGACCATGCCACACTGTGTACACATGTGCGTTCTCACAGAGAGCGACTTTTTCACTCGATGCCCACAGGCTGAACAGTCCTGCGTCGTGAAGGCTGGTTCCACCGCAATCACGGGGATGTCATGCACCTGCCCATAATAGGTGAGCCACCAGCGGAATCGACCCCACGCGGCATCACTGATGCTCTTTGCCAGTTTGTGGTTCTTCACGAGGTTGCGTATCTTGAGGTCTTCAAAAGCAATCAGGTCGTGAGACGTGACGAGCGCGTTTGCCGTCTTACGGG
>DAICZM010000147.1 GCA_027311145.1 Ktedonobacterales bacterium | reverse complement strand
GTACTACTCATGCAATACTCCTGTTCCTACTGCCCCCTGTCATTGGAGACAGCGTAGACATGGATACCAGCACAGACGATGTGCCAGCGGTCTCAGTACGAAGTGGGTTTGCCGATTAGCGTGAGAATGTAGTACGAACAGAACTCGCAACGACGAGTTAGAGAAAGGATACCATGTTTTGAGGCAATATTCAATGGTGAGAAAGCAGAGACCAACATCGTTTCCCACAAGCGATGCTCAATACGCTTAGCGAGGCTTTGTGCTATCATATCTACAGACGGTACAATATACCAAACCAAGTCCATATAATTAAGGTGTAGACTTATGTTGAACCAACAAAAAGGGAGGGCAACGATGCTCAAAGATACGCTGTTGTATCTCGCCCATAATCAACATGTGCGCGATTTCGTGATTCAAAATAAAGCCACTAGAGGTGTCTCGCGTCGCTTTGTCGCGGGTGAAACATTGGCCGAGGCAGAACAGGCCACACGCCAACTCAACCAGCATGGTATGAGCGTCGCGCTCGATCATCTTGGAGAAAACGTCTCTGATGCTCGCGAGGCGGCCGCCTCCACACAGGACTATCTTGCTGCTATTGAACGCATCCAACAAAGCGGCATTGATGCCAATATCTCTATCAAACTCACAGCATTGGGACTCGACATCGCGCCAGAGATCTGTGAGCAAAACTTGCGTCTCATTCTCACGCAGGCGCACCAGCACAACATTTTTGTCTGCATCGATATGGAAGGCTCCGACTATACCGAGCGCACTGTCGCGACGACATTTAGCGTACGCGAGGAGTTTGAGCAGATTGGCACGGTTATCCAATCCTATCTCTATCGCAGCAAGGCCGATGTTGAGCGGCTCGTCGCGCAGGGCGTGCGTGTGCGTCTAGTAAAGGGAGCATATAAAGAGCCAACAGAGGTCGCTTTTCAGGAAAAAAGTGATGTTGACCGCAACTACGTGCAATTGATGGTGCATCTACTGGCCCGTGGCAATTTTCCCGCTCTCGCCACACACGATGAGAATATTATCAATACAGCATGCAAGTTCGTGCGCGATCACGGCATCAGCAAATCTGCCTTTGAGTTCCAGATGCTCTATGGCGTGCGGCGAGACCTGCAAGAAAAACTGGTTGCGCAGGGCTACAATATGCGCGTCTACGTGCCATACGGCTCCCAGTGGTATCCCTACCTCATGCGACGCATGGCAGAACGGCCAGCGAATCTGGTGTTCGTCGTGAGCAACGCAATGAGGTAAATCACATGCAACAAACCCATTTCGCCGTCTCTGTGGGCGTTGCCAATATCAGGCGCGACCCCGACGCACAATCTGAACTGGTCACGCAGGCATTGCTCAACATGCCTGCACACATTCTAGACACCTATGACGAGTGGACACGGGTTGCCCTGGTCGACTACGAGGGGTGGATAGAGGACACTGAATTGGATGAACCACCCATTAAAGGCTTTTGCAAAGTGGGTGAGCAGTGTGCCACACCGCTCGCCCTCTCAGCAGTCGTTCTGTTACCTTTCACCCCACTCTACCAAGACCCTGAGGGAAACGCCGTTGTCGAGGACCCTAAACTGGCACGGGCTTACCTCTCTAGTGTACTTCCGCTAGTCAATACGACACACAGCGAGCGCGTGCAGATCGCCTTGCCCGGAGAGCGCACTGCCTGGCTTGCACGCTCCGCCATCACGATCCGCCAGGGCGATGCGCCCTATCCACAAGCAGCATTAACGCAGGTAACACACTTTGCACGCTTGTTGCTCGACGTACCGTATCTCTGGGGTGGCACAAGTGCCGAGGGCATCGATTGCAGCGGCCTCGCGCAACTCTGCTATCGCATGGGCGGCTATATGCTGCCCCGTGACGCCGATCAGCAGCATGACGCGCTGACACAAGCAGTCAAGATTGCAGAGATGCAAGAGGGCGACCTGATCTTTTTCGGGCGCGCAAGTATCACACATATTGCCCTTGCCCTCAATAACCACGAGTATATTCATGCCGAAGGCAATCGCTACCAGCGCGTACTTATTAACAGCTTTGACCCCAACGCAATCCACTATGACCAGCGACTACACGAGCTTGTATGGGGCCTCAAGCGTGTGACGCCTGAACTACTCAAGGCCAACCCATATGCCTGATAGATGGAGGAAACTCATGCAGATTTTACCCTTTAACGGCATCTGGCCTACGATTGCCGACGACGTATTTATTGCTCCCGGAGCGGTGATTATCGGCAACGTCACCATTCATGAAGGAGCCAGTATTTGGTACAACACGGTCATTCGCGGTGATACAGGCCCCATTGTGATTGGCAAACGCACCAACATTCAAGATAACTGTACGCTCCATCTTGACGCTGATGCCCCACTGACGATTGGCGAAGAATGCACGATTGGACACAACGCAGTTGTACACGGGGCAACGTTGGGGCGGCGCGTGCTGGTTGGCATGAATGCAGTTGTCCTCAACCACGCAGTAATTGGCAACGAATCGATGGTTGGCGCGTGTACGCTCGTTTCAGAACGCAAGCATTTCCCCAATAGCATACTCATCCTCGGCGTGCCCGCCAAAGCCATACGTGACCTCAGCGAGGCCGAACGCCTGCACCTCGCCACCAGTGCCAACGATTATTATGAGCGCGCCCAACGACACCACGCCTCTATTGCTTCTATCATACGCTCATAGTAGAGCCGCAACACAGGAAAAAGCGGCCACTTAGCTCATACTGACACAACCGACTATTTTCGATTTTCTTCTTTGACATAAGATGCTAAAATCAGAATTTATGCATTCAGGGGCTTGACAATGGATGTAGCGTTTATTTACAATGCTTTCAACTGATAGGTACAGGGGAAAGCGATGCTTACGGATTTGATAGGTCAGCAATTTGGCAATTTTAGGTTAGAGCGCAAAATTGGCTCTGGAGGCTTTGCCAGCGTCTACCTGGGTCAGCATGTGAAGATATTGGCGCACCAGGCAGCCATCAAAATTCTTCATCTTACCAATGTCGACCAAGAAATATTCAGGAAAGAGGCCGAGACAACTGCCTCTCTCAAGCATCCCCATATCGTGCGGCTTTTCGATTTCGACATTGAGCATGATACACCGTATCTAGTAATGGATTACGCTCCCAATGGCTCGCTACGCAACCGCCATGCAGCAGGAATACAAGTGCCGCTCACTACCGTGATCCAATACCTTGCAGAGATTGCGCCAGCTCTTCAGTACGCACATGAACAGGGGATTATTCACCGCGATATCAAGCCAGAAAACATCTTAATAGGCTTGCATAATGAACTCTTGCTCAGTGATTTCGGTATTGCGCAACTCTCCGAAACGGGACGCACCATCATAGCAACGCAATACCATACAGGCGGCACACCCCACTATATGGCTCCCGAAATGTTTCGCGGCAAGCCGGGCAAGGCGAGCGATCAGTACGCACTTGCCATCATGATCTATGAATGGCTCTGTGGCGTGACACCTTTCACACAAGGCAATTCTATACAACTTGGCTTCCAGCACACCCATGAGGAAGTACCTTCTCTACGCACCTATGTTCCGCTGCTCGATGAGCGTGTGGAAAACGTGATTTTGCATGCGCTTTCGAAGAAACCAGAAGACCGTTATCCCTCTGTCCTCGATTTTTTGCAGGAACTAGAGGCAGCGGCAAGCGCGGGTCCACCAGCTAAATCGACATCTGGTTCTCTCCAACTGACGCTCCGTCGCCATTCTGCACGTGTGAACGCAATTGCCTGGTCGCCCGATCATACGCGCCTCGCTTCCGCTTCTCACGATACAAAAGTAGAAGTCTGGAATGCCAGCAATGGAGAAGCACTTTTCCCCTATCAAAAACATGCTTCATCTGTCTATGCAGTTGTCTGGTCACATAATAACATGCGTCTCGCCTCCGCCTCCGACGATAAAACGGTGCAACTCTGGCGCACAGACACCGGGCAACATATCTATACCTACGATAAACACACGTCAGCTGTCTACGGTGTTACCTGGTCGCCTGATGGCACGCGCATCGCTTCCGCTTCCGCTGACAAAACCGTCCATGTCTGGCGTGCCAGCAATGGGCAACGCCTTCACAACTACACAAGTCATGCCGATGTTGTCTGGGCCGTCGCCTGGATGCCTGATGGCAAGCTCATCGCCTCCGCTTCTGGCGATGGTACAGTACACATCTGGCATGCCGACACAGAGCAGCAACGACATATCTATCGAGGGCATAAGGACGCCGTCTATGCCGTTGCCTGGTCACATGATGGGACGCGCATCGCTTCCGCTTCCGCCGATCATACTGTTCAGGTTTGGGATGCAAACACTGGACAGCTTCACTGTACCTACAGCGGACATGTCGATTGGGTGCGCGCCGTCACCTGGTCACCCGATGACACACGCATCGCCTCCGCTTCTCACGACAAAAGCGTGCAGATTTGGAACTCCCACAATGGACAGACGCTCTTTCTCTATCAAAAACATATCGATCACATCTATAGCGTTGACTGGTCGCCTGATGGCACACGCATTGCCTCCGCTTCCGCAGACAAAAGCGTACACATCTGGCAAATATAGATCAAAGCGAATATGACTAGACACAACCGGCTACACGGAAGATGCCGAGAGCGTCTCGCCGCAATTTTTGCTGGGACAGGGCGGCGTTCGATAGACATGTGGAACTCGCGCATCGCGCACACGATTGATGCCTAGAGCTATAAAGTAGATGAGGGCGGAAAGGGCAGCAATATAGAAGCTTGCTGGCCAGTGCCCTACAATAGTCAGCAGTAGACCAGACCAGGTGATGGTTAGCGCGAACAACACCGAGAGCAGAAGTGCGCTCGCGGGTGCATGCGTCAGCCGTTGCGCGGCAGCAGCGGGCACGATCAGCAGCGCAAAGACGAGTAGCACACCCACAATTTGCACGGTCACTGAGACGGTGATCGCTAAAAGCAATAGGAAAAGCAGTGATAACAGGCGTACCGGGACGCCGCGTGTCACCGCAACCTCTGGATCAATCGAGGCAAAGAGCAGCGGCCGAAAGAAGAGCAGCAAGAGCAGCACAATTGCCACTCCGCTGATGAGCGTGATAACGACATCCTGGCGTGTCACGCTGAGAATTGAGCCAAACAGCACGCCCACCGTCTCGCTGGCGAAGTTGGTATAGAGGTTCAGAAACAATACGCCCAGGCCAAGCGCAAACGAAAGAACCATACCAATCTCGACATCACGCCCGCGCAAACGTTCGCCCAACGCACCCATACCCAAAGCGGCCAGCAACGTCAGGGCAAACATACCGGACAGCGCACTAATGCCAAGCAAGGCCGCTCCCGTCGCTCCTGCAAAACCAATATGCGACAAGGCATGACCCGCAAATGCCTGTGAGCGCAAGACCACAAAGTAGCCGACCAGCGCGGCCACAATCGAGACAATAGTGCCCGCTAAAAAGGCATTCTGTACAAATTCCTGCTGTATAATTGCAAACATATCTCTCTCACCTGCACTCAAACAACTGTCGTGACATCTCTGGCTTGCACATCAAGCGCGCTCGCGGCTTGCACGCTCGTGTTATACATTGCGCCCGCTCCATACTGCATACGCTTGCGTCGCCCCTGCTGCCAAAGCGGTGAAAGCAGACGCACAGGCAGATACAGGCCAAACGAGAGACTCGCAATGTAAAAACTGACCGGCCAGGAACTATAGATTGCTAACAGCATCCCGCCCCAGGTCACAAACAAGCCCAGAGCAATTGCCCGCACAATTGTCCCAAACGGCGTGCGCGCAATACGACTCGCCGTTGCCGCCGGCCCAACCAGGAGCGTGAAAATCAATAGTACGCCGACGATCTGCACCGAGATCGCAACGGTAATCGCCACTAAGACGAGAAAAAGGATACTAAGCAGACGCACCGGAATACCACGCGCCTCGGCAACTTCTGGGTCAAACGAACTAAAGAGCAACGGGCGGAAAACAAGTGCCAGCACGCCGAGCGTTAGCAAGCTGGAAAGTACCGTTATCAGCACATCGGTGCGGCTAATGCCCACAATCGTCCCAAACAGAATACTATATGCTTGTTCTGCATATCCTGCATACAGTGAGAGAAATAGCACACCCAAGCCTAATGCTCCTGTCAAAATCACGCCAATCGCAAGATCGCGTTCGCGCAGTTCGTGTCCTAAGAAACCAATGCTCACACCTGCGCCAATGGTAAAAACGAGCAGACCAAACACGGGATCAATACCAAGCAACACCGCACCCGCCGCACCCGCGAAACCAATGTGTGACAAGGCGTGACCCGCAAAAGTCAGGCCACGCGCAATCAGAAAGTAACCCATGACCGCTGCGACAACCGCCACGCACGAACCCGCCAGCAAGGCATTTTGAATAAAAATGTATTGAAAAATCTCAAACATTACTGTTCCACCCTCCCTCTTTATGCCTGGTGCAATGCCTGTTCCAGGCTAGTAAGCTGCTTGAGCATCCACTGCTGATACGTTTGCCCCTTCGGCATAGTCTCAGTAACACCCACTAACGGGATATGCTGCGCCAATGCAGCCTGTTGTAAATTGGTGGTAATCGGCGTCACTGTCTGAAGATTATAAATCAACACGCGAATTGCCCGTTGTTGTATCTGGGTGTTGGCTATCGCTACGCTCACCGCCGGTGGGTCATTACCTTCAGCAATCGCTTTCTGAAAATCCTGTGGCGTCAGCACGCGCAAGCCAAGTGGGCCAGTTTGATAGAGAAAAATCGTCTCCGTCAAACCTACAGACGTCCCATTATACTGGGCGTGAATACTGGCCATCTTCTGATACACTGGATCAAGCGACTGCATAAATACAGCAAGGTTGTGCGCAAAGCTGGCAGCATAGGTTGGCTCGATACGCCCTAACGCATCACTGATCTGCTGCGCAATCGCAGTGACATTCGTCAAGCTATACCAGACATGCGGATTATCCGGCAATTTCTGAGGCGCGATACTCGTCGCCACCAAGACAATGCGCTGGTCGCTAGGAGCGGCGGTAAGCAGGCGATCCATCCAGGAATCATAGCCCGCCCCATTCTCAATCACCAGACGCGCCCGACTGACCTCAATTGCGCTCTGCACACTGGCCTCATACTCATGCGGGTCCGCATTAGGGTCCGAGAGCATACTGACTACGGAGACACGGGAGCCACCAATCTGCTTCACGATATCGCCATAGAAATTTTCCGCTGCCACCACCGGGACCACTCCTGATGGCACAGGCGGTGGACCCACTACCAGAGCATTGCACGCGCTGAGCAGGAGCGACAAAAGGAGCATCAACAAGAGCAGAGAAAACGCCTGGATAGGCGTCCCAACTCGGTAAGATCGCAACATAGAGCATCCTCATTAATGATACAAAGTATCGACAAGAGTAGTATAACACGGGAAAGCAAATTCTGTCAATGAGACGATGTATCAATACATGAGCAAGCACTGAGCTAAAGTAATTTTCCATAAACTTGACATATTTATCCAATCGTTCTATACTACAGGGGTATTTTTCTTGGGTGATATAGAAACGATGTAATGCAATTGCATATGTTCACTGGTAAGTCGCACACGCATATAATAGTGATATATCCAAACACAAAAATAGGGTTTTTACATATTAAAAAGCGAGGGTATACAGCATGGGAAGTGCCGAGGACATAACACCTGCATCCGATCTGACCGCGGAAACACAGACAGCTTCTACGCATCCTACGCGTAACGGACCAAAGGATATGGCATCTTTTACAGCAAGCCCGGTAGGACAGGCATTACAGACATTCCATAGCACGCTACAAGAACTCCGTCAGGATTTCGAGACAAAAATCAAATATGACGAGAGCAAAGAGCGTGTCATCAATTCACTGCATAGCGAGCTACAAAGCTATCGTGATGGATTGCACTTCAAGATTCTCCGCCCACTTTTTATCGACCTGATTGCGATGTATGATGACTTGGGACGCCTGATTGAAGAGGGCTTAGAGACGCATCCACGCCAAGTCACACAAAACCTCATAACGTTCCAAGAAACCATTGAAGAAATGCTACGACGCAATGGTGTTGAAATTTTTCAATGTGAGGGTGAAACCTTTCTCTCCAACAAACAACGTATTTTACACACGGTTACAACGCCTGATCCCACGCAAGATCGCCTCATCGCCCGGCGTGTGCGCAAGGGTTTCCTCTACGAGGAGCGCGTGATACGCCCCGAAATCGTAGAACTCTATAAATATATCGCCATTCCTGCATCTACATCCTGATCTGTACAGACAACAAACAGTTAATAGCAGATGCAAGCAGGCATATGTAAAAGAAGCGACGAACGTTACGTCTATCTTATAAAGTAGAGACAACACAGCAGAGAACAAGACATAGATGTATTGCATACGAGAGGAGCTGGAGCCGTGAGCAATCCCCATACTACCACCGTTTTCGGAATTGACCTGGGTACTACCTATTCCTGTATTGCCTACGTAGATGAATATAGCAAAGCTGTTGTTATTCCTAACTACGAGGGGGACCGCACAACACCCTCGGTCGTGCAATTCGAGGGAGACAATCGCGTTGTCGGCAAAGAGGCAAAAAACAGCGCGGTCAGTGACGCAGATAGCGTCGTCGAGATGGTTAAACGCCACATGGGTGAGTCTGGCTGGCGTTTTGAATATAATGGCAAAGAATATACGCCGGAAGAGATTTCATCGTACATTTTACGCAAATTAGCAAGTGACGCGGAACAACATCTGGGACAACCCGTGAAAGACGTGGTCATTACTTGTCCTGCTTATTTCGGCATGGCGCAGCGCGAAGCCACCATGCAAGCTGGTGTGATCGCAGGCTTCAACGTGCGCGAGATTATCAATGAGCCAACCGCTGCCGCTGTCATGTATGGTATGCAGAATGAGCAAGATCAGGTAGTGCTGGTCTATGACCTGGGAGGTGGCACGTTCGACATCACCGTGATTGAGATCAAAGGTGGTGAGATTACCGTGATTGCCACTGGCGGCGATCATCATCTCGGTGGGCGCAACTGGGACGAAGCCGTTGTGGTCTACTTGGCGGAACAGTGGAAGGCCGAGACCGGCTCATTTGAAGACCCCCTCGACTCCCGCGAGACTGAACAAGACCTGTGGGGACGCGCCGAGCAAGCCAAATGGTCCCTGACCGCCCGTAGCGAAACAAAAGTCAATGTCTCTCACGCGGGTCAACGCGTCAGCGTCTCACTCACCCGCGACAAATTCAACGAACTGACAGCGAACTTACTAGAGCGCACTATCGAATTTACCAAAACGACCATTGATGAAGCCAAAGCACGTGGCTGCACGCAGTATAATCAAATTCTGCTGGTAGGTGGCTCAACCAAGATGCCACAGGTCACCGAACGTCTCAGCAGCGAATTTAGCATTCCTCTCAAAGTTTTCGATCCCGATGAGGCTGTCGCGAAAGGCGCGGCACTCTACGGACATAAACTGGCTCTGGACGAGAAAATTCAGCACAAAGTCGCTGAAATGGTTGGTCATTCGCCTAATACCATTGACCTTTCCGCCGTCCCACAACAAGTGATCGAACGCGCCCAGGCCTCGGTTGCCGACGAGAACGGTCTCAAACTCTCCTCTGTCAAGAAAATCAACCAAATGTCAGTGCGCAATGTCGCCAGTCATAGTTTCGGAATCATTGCCTTCGATAGCCGCACAGATCAGGAAGTGATCGCCAACCTGGTTCTAAAACAAGATGTCGTACCCACAACCCGCACAGAAACCTTCTTCACGCTGGAAGCCGATCAGCAAACCGTCGAACTCAAAGTTATGGAAAATGACATGGCGGAGAAAACTGTGCGCGATCTCTCAATGGGCCAGGAAATCGGTAACGCCATCTTGAATTTACAACCACGCTTGCCTGCCAACACGCCCATCGAAGTCACATTTGAATTGCATCGCGACGGGCGTCTGCATATGACCGGGCGCGAACCACGCAGTAATGCCTCTATCGATTTCGATATTCAGACGGTCAATGGT
>DAICZM010000146.1 GCA_027311145.1 Ktedonobacterales bacterium | reverse complement strand
TGCGATACAGGAATAGGGTGATGCTGCCAATCAGCAACAATCCCAATATGTTTACCACTATCAGTATAGCGGGCAATACCAAAGGCGCGATGACAGAGGCATTTGTTTTAGGGCCAGGGTGAGGAGTTGGGGTGGGCAACATTTGTACGTCGGGGGGAGTTTTGCCTGCCTGGATAGCCGCAATGACCGTTGCTTCGGCAAGTGGATTAGGCGTGGGTAGTAACGCGACAGTATTGGCAACAACGAGAATTTCGCCACTCATCAGTTTCGGCTGGGTCGGATCATGATACTCATAGGCTCCTGCATGACTAAAGGTGACCATCCACTGCGCGCCAGGATGAATCGTAGGTGAAGAAATGCTGCCATCAAGCGAGGTGACTGTGTAAGAAGCAGTAGGCAAGGCGTGATTAACAAAAACGACAGTATCGTAGACATGAATGGTTAAAAACGCAGGCACAAAGCCTGGTGGCTGCACGACGCCAACAATCTGAACGGTAAGTGTTTCGCCTTCGGCCAACACTCCGCGTGTCATCACCAAGCCAAACAGCAACAATATTGACAGCACGATAACAAAAATCCGTTTTTTGCGCATATCGCTGCTCCACACCACCTTTGTCAAATCATGCTGTCATTTTACCTTTACGCTCAAATAAGCGCTCTTCTTTATATGATACTGAGAAGAACAAACATGAGCGCACTCAATTGTTGCTTATGCGCGACCTGCCACCTTGATCTTCTCTACAACGGGAACAACCTCGGTTGCTAGCAGTTCAAATGGCTCGGCCTCAGAAACGTTGGGCATATTGAAAATGGCCTGATCGATACCCATTTCCGCAAGCCCTGCAAAGTACTCAATGGCAACCGCAGGTGTCATGGAACCATTACGCCCATCGCGGGTGAGACGCAGCGTATCCAGCGTTGTCTTCTCAATCTGCTCATAGGGACGACCAATGGCTTCACAATGGCCACGCAAGATATCCAATTTACGCTGAAGCTCCTCTTTGCCCAGACGCGCAAAAAGATTACAGGCATCGGCATATTGGGCAACCAGACGCAACGTTTTCTTCTCACCAGTGCCGCCAATCAGGATGGGCGGATGCGGCTTCTGAATCGACAGTGGCGAGTTCAGGGGCCGCGCTAGCTGATAATGCGTGCCAGTAAATGGCTTATCGTCGCCTGCCCACATCTGGTGGGCTAGTTGCAATGTCTCTTCCAGACGCACAAAACGCTCTGCCAGCGGAGGGAAGGGAACGCCGAGACCGTTATGCTCCTGCTCGTTCCAGGCAGCCCCGATCCCAAAGTAGGCACGCCCCTGTGAGAGAATATCAAGCGTTGTCGCCGTTTTGACCAGAAGACCGGGATGGCGATAAGTGACACCTGTCACCATTGTACCGAGCTTGATATGATTTGTTCGTCCGGCAGCGAATGCAAGGGCAGACCAACCCTCCAGCATCTCGTGTTCAGCAGGGCCAACCATAGGGATCTGAAAAAAATGATCCATCACCCACAAGCTATAGAGACCCGCGCGTTCTGCACGTTGCGCAATCAAACCAAATGTATCGCCAAGTTGAGATTGTCCATTGGCCCATGTAAAGCTGGGAACTTGTAATCCCAAACGCATTTTGTTCTTTTCCTTTTCTCGCGTAGTGTTAACATCGATCACGCTTTCTCGTGACCACTCTTAAGTATACGCAATAAAGAAACAAGATGGCAAACAATTGTAGGTTACAAAGGAAAAGTAATTAACTCATACATACTGAATAATACAGCTCAAAAGTCGATTGGTCTGTCTCAAAAAGCCGTACTCAGACCTGTTTTTTGATTGCAATATTTCTGCCACGAGCCAAAGTTCGTGGTCCCCACATGATTACCACAACAACCGCTACCGCTGCGGTGATCAGACCTGTCACACGTGGATCGAAGTATGAACCGTTAATCGGGAATAATTGCCATGTGAGATTTATCATCGTATGGAAGAGTGCCGCGACAAAAACGCTCTTGCCCGTATTATTGTAGAGCCAGACGATGATGACGCGCGATGCCACCGTACCAAGAGACCACCAGGCAATAAAAGCCTGGGAGCGATGCGCCTCTAGCAACGGTACATAATGCCAGACAGCCCACACGCCTCCGAGGAGAAAAGCACCCAGGAGTGCGCCAAAGCGATTTTGCAATGGATCAGTAGCGTATGCCGACCAGCCCAACTCTTCACCCAAGGCCCCGATAAAGAAGGCAATGAACAGGGATAGTATTGTCAGCACCGAAAACGATGGGACTGGAATTGGACCCTCCGTCAAGCGTATTGCCCCATATGACAGGAGCATAATGCACGGCATCAAAAAGATAGTCGGCACATACCAGATATTCGCTTTGACGCGCTTGAAGTCGAAAGCTCTCTTCAACAAATTCTGCACGCCCACAAACTTATTCTCGCGGTAGGCAAAAATCGCCGCAACCGTCACCGGGCACAAGAACGCGAGCGCGCTGATCGGGAGAGATGGCAGCAGTTGAGATGAAACCAAAGCTCCAACCAACCAGAACGGCACAGAAAGAGCGAAAACAAGCAAGAAGAACTTTTTCATCTGTTAATCTTCCAACAAGCGAAATATAGACCCAAACATATCACTCTCTATAAGCTCACTCACGACCGCTTCTATTCGTGGTCGGCTAATTTCATCAACAAGAAGCATATCGCTCACCCAAAAATACGCTCCAGCAAGATTTTCTCCTGTTTTTCTATTCTTTTCTGTCAATGTTCGCACATTTTCATATGAAATACATGTTGCAACCCAGCGTTCTCCATTAGAAAGTGTCACAATCACATCTGTATTACCATCACGCATATTCCATTGGTCAATAGGCCACATTTCTGCTTCTATCCAAATTTCCATGTTTCAATGCTCTTCCGTTTTCGCTGTTATCCTTATTTTTAACCTCTACAAAAAACAGGACACATGCTGCCCAATCTTAGTTTAAGCAGTTCAAGATGCTGCCATTATATGCGCCTCTCAATTCACCTTTTAAAGTTCTTCGGGTCACTCAAATAAGCATCCAGGTCAGGGTCTTCCTTTTCCTCTTCAAGATTATCAATAACCGTGAAATAACCTTTTAACTCTTCCCGCACTACGGCTAAAAGGTCTTTTGCAGCCCGATTAAAGCGGTCACATTCATCCTGACGCCAGGAACCAGGATGAGGCGGATATTCCCAGTTCAATGCCGTATCATGCCACTCGATGAGTTCGTACACTTTTTGAATTGTGGCGGGCGAAAGCGGCAAATATTCAGGTTCTATGTTACACTCAAAATGCTCCCGCGTCTCGTCATCCGCACTCCAAAAACAGGTTGCATGCCACTCAAACCAAAAAGAAATTTTCATTGTTCTGCCTCTCGTATAAAATCGATCACTGCCCGTCGTCCTTCAACTAAACGATGGACAAGACTATGACCGCCTGTTGAGATAATGTGAATTCGCGCAGTTGTGACCAACTTAGCCAGTGCTTCGCCCCAGGCGAGACGAATAAGATTGCTTACCGGAGCGTCCACTGGAAACAAGTCAGTGCCCGTGCCAGCTAATGTAAGCGAACGTACCCGCTGAGGATAAAGAGCAGCAAACGTCAAGCTGATCGGCCCGCCAGCAGAACTACCGATCACGTGCGCTGAGGGGATATTAAGCGCATCATAGTAGAGATCAATGCCATTGGCATGTTGGTACGGCATGTAAATTCCTTTCCTAGCAGGTGCAAGTAAGAAAAGCCATATCCTGTTGTAGCACTTCTATCTGATGTTGTGTATACCGATTGGGCGGTCGCTTTTGGAGGCTCCGTGCCAGTGCTCGGACATTGATCAGCATACTGGTAAAGCGAATGCGCCACTCACAATCTGACGGAAGTGACGTGATATCGCCATAGCCGCGTAGCAGAGCACTTTCAAGCTGAAAGGAATGCTGTTCTCTGTCACGCATATGGAAATGGCCAAGATCATACCACGGATTCGCTCCTTGTATCTCTCCAAAGTCAATAATGCCTGTATAGCGTCCTGCATCCTGATAGATGTGCGTGATATCAAAATCCCCATGGGCCAGACAGCCATCTTCGCTATTGAGATAAACATCATACTGAGAGATCAGACGCTCAAGCATAGCCACTTGCTCGGTAGATAAGGTATGCTCGGCCAGATACGCAAGGTCCGCTACCCACCATTCGAGAGCAAAGGCGCGATAAGTGGGCCATTGCGCTCGCAACTGTTTTGTTTCCGGCGAATCTCGTTGCACCCAACCAAAACCCGCGACAGGCACACTGTTGATTTGCTCCATCTTCTGGCAAGATACGCAGATAAAAAGTTTCGTTTCCAGCAACAATGCGATACACCCAGGTAGAAGCACCCTCTACAACGCGCTCAACCACAGGAGACATTGCTGGAAAGATACTATCTACGACTCTGTTGATCTCACAGAATGCTGGCGGCGATGGAGCAGGCATTTTTTCACACCTCTTAATTCTGGCAAAAAAGCTATCCATAACGTTTTGGCTATGGACAAGATAGTAAACTGCTACTACTACTAATACTTTGTCGATGTTACACTTTGCTCAATGAGATTGTTACATAGAATAACGAGGAGAGCAATATGGCAACCGAGTTTGTTCCTCAACAGCAAAACCGCTGGGCTTCCGGCGTCATCCCCTATGCCCAGATGGGTTACTGGCAACCCGACTATGAGCCGAAGGATACCGACATTTTATGCGCATTCCGCATCGTGCCCCAAGAGGGCGTTGACCCGATTGAAGCGGCAGCAGCAGTCGCGGGCGAGTCTTCTACCGCAACCTGGACAGTCGTCTGGACTGATCGCCTGACCGCCTACGAAAACTATCAGGCTAAAGCCTATCGCGTCACGCCTGTCGTGGGCACTGATCAGTATATCGCGTATATCGCCTATGATCTGGACCTCTTTGAAGAAGGCTCGATTGCCAACCTGACATCCAGCATTATCGGCAACGTCTTCGGCTTCAAAGCATTAAAAAGCCTGCGTCTGGAAGATATGCGCATCCCGCCGCACTACGTGAAAACCTTTCAGGGGCCCGCGCACGGCATCGTAATGGAACGTGAGTATCTCGATAAGTACGGTCGTCCGCTCATAGGTGCGACAACCAAGCCCAAGCTCGGCCTGTCGGCGCGTAACTACGGGCGCGTCGTCTATGAGGCACTACGCGGCGGTCTGGACTTCGTCAAGGATGATGAAAATATCAATTCGCAGCCCTTCATGCGTTGGCGTGATCGTTTCCTTTTCTGCATGGAGGCAGTCAATAAAGCCAGTGCCGAGACGGGCGAGATCAAGGGCCATTACCTGAACATCACCGCCGCGACGATGGAGGACATGTACGAGCGTGCCGAGTTCGCGAAGGAACTGGGCAGCATTGTTGTCATGATTGACCTGACGATTGGCTACACCGCTATTCAGTCAATGGCAAAGTGGGCACGCAAAAACGGCGTGCTGCTGCATCTGCACCGCGCAGGCCATAGTACCTACACGCGCCAGAAAACGCATGGCGTCTCGTTCCGCGTACTTGCCAAGTGGATGCGCCTAGCAGGCGTCGATCATATTCACGCAGGAACCGTTGTCGGCAAACTGGAAGGCGATCCAATGAATATTCGCGGCTACTATCAAACGTTGCGCGGCCTGAAATACGAAGCGAATCCCGCGCAGGGATTGCTATTCGAGCAGGATTGGGCCTCGCTTGCCGCTGTGATGCCGGTTGCCTCTGGTGGTATCCACGCGGGACAGATGCATCAATTGCTGCACTATCTGGGCGAAGATGTAATTCTTCAGTTTGGCGGCGGCACAATTGGGCATCCGCAAGGGATCGCGGCGGGAGCAATCGCCAATCGTGTCGCGGTCGAGGCCATGATTCAGGCCCGCAACGAGGGCCGCGACATCATGAGCGAGGGACCGGAAATTCTGGAGAAAGCCGCGCGCTGGTGTGGACCACTTCGAGCTGCGCTGGAGGTCTGGAAAGATGTCTCCTTCAACTATGCCTCAACAGATACGCCCGACGCGACTCCGACGCCCAGTTTTTAATTGCCGATAAAGGAGGCTTGCACCATGCCATTTCATCTGACACAGGGAACCTTCTCTTTTCTGCCGCCACTCAGTGATGACGAGATTCGCATGCAGATACAATACTGTCTCGATAACGACTGGCCGATCAACATCGAATTTACCGATGACCCGCACCCGCGCAACACCTATTGGGATATGTGGGGACTGCCGATGTTTGACGTGAAAGACCCTGCCGCCATTCTGTACGAGATCAACGAGTGCCGCCGCGCCTACCCACAACACTACATTCGCGTGGGAGCATACGACCGCAGCAAGGGACGCCAGACGCTCGCGATCTCTTTCATCGTCAATCGACCCAAACATGACCCTGGTTTCACCCTTGTGCGCCAGGACGCCCATGATCGCGTCTCGCGCTACAGCCTGCGCAGCTACGCCACCGACCGCCCCGCAGGAGAACGCTTTAGCGAATAGGGAGCTTTTCATGCAGTCATCGATACATACGAATGAACCAGACGGTCACGAGCAGGAGGTGACCGTCGATCTTGCCAGTATCCTTCAGCAATCACAGGTGATGGATGTCCTTCAGAAATTGGACGAGGAATTGGTCGGACTTAAATCAGTCAAGACGCGCATTCGTGAAATTGCAGCATTGCTAGTGATTGATCGCATGCGGCGCAGCATTGGCCTGACAGCGCGCCCACCCTCGCTGCACATGTCGTTCACGGGGCCGCCGGGAACGGGCAAAACAACCGTTGCAATGCGGATGGCAACCATCCTGCACCGCCTGAATTATGCGCGCAAAGGCCATCTCGTCGCGGTAACACGCGATGACCTGGTCGGACAATACATCGGTCATACCGCGCCCAAAACCAAAGAGGTACTCAAACGCGCAATGGGCGGCGTGCTGTTTATTGACGAAGCGTACTATCTCTATCGCCAGGAAAATGAGCGTGACTACGGGCAGGAGGCAATTGAGATATTGCTGCAAGTGATGGAGAATCAGCGCGACGATCTGGTAGTTATTCTCGCGGGCTACAAAGATCGCATGGAGACATTTTTCCAGTCGAATCCCGGCTTTAGCTCGCGCATTGCCCACCACCTGGAATTTCCCGACTATAGCCATGATGAACTGGTGATTATCGCGCAGTTGATGCTGGCGGAGCAGATGTATCGCTTTAGTCCAGAAGCCCTCACGGCCTTTGAGAGCTATCTGGACAGAAGGATGCAGCAGCCACGTTTTGCCAATGCGCGCAGCGTGCGCAACGCCCTTGATCGCATCAGGTTGCGTCAGGCCAATCGCCTGTTTGCCAGAGGTGGGCGCATCTCACAAGTGGATCTGATGACACTAGAGGCCGAGGATATCCTTGCCAGCAGAGTCTTCTCGGCTGAGCAGCCAGCATCATAGCCAGAGACTGTGAATAGCCTGCTCAACCTGTTCGCGTCTCACGACACGCACGCGCTCCGGGCGAGGGCCAGTCCTGCCGCACTCGCTGATAAAACTAGCGAGATCGGCGACGCGACTGGCATAGCCCCACTCGTTGTCGTACCAGGACACAACGCGAAAGGTATTGCTCTGTTCCTGACGCGCGGTCATCAAGCCATCAACAACGCTGGAACGGCAATCACCGCGAAAATCACTGGAAACGAGCGGCAGTTCGCTATAGCCTAAGATATTGCGCAGAGGGCCAGCCGAGGCCAGCGCAAAGGAGCGATTGACCTCTTCGACCGTCGCCGCGTGTTCCAATTCAACCATCAGATCGACCACCGAGACCGTGATGGTAGGAACGCGATATGAGACGCCGTGCAGCTTGCCAGCCAGGGCAGGAATGACCTGCCCAAGTGCTTTTGTTGCGCCCGTCGTTGTAGGGATAATATTTTCAGCGGCGGCACGGGCGCGACGTGGGTCCTTGTGACTGCGGTCGAGAATGCGCTGGTCGTTTGTGTAGGCATGAATGGTACTCATCATGCCGTGCGCGATACCAAATTGATCGTGCAAGACCTTCGCGACAGGGGCAAGACAATTGGTCGTACACGAGGCCGCTGAGATAATTTGATGCTCCATTGGATGATAGTCATGCTCGTTGACACCCGCGACAATCGTTATATCGCCACCTTTACAGGGAGCCGTCACCAGCACGCGACTCGCCCCTGCCTGTAGATGGGCAGCGGCCTGTTCGCCAGTAGTGAAGGCTCCCGTCGCTTCAATTACCAGTTCGACACCGAACTCGCGCCAGGGAATATCGAGCGGGTTAAGATACGAGGTAATCGCCACAGCCCGCCCATTAATATGCATGTGTTGCTCATCGGCCTCAATCTGCGCGTGAAAAGGGCCATAGGTAGAATCGTATTGCAGGAGATGTGCGTTAATCGATGCATCGCCTCTATCATTAATTGCCACAATATCTAATTTCACGCCACGTTCTAAGGCAGAACGCAACACCAGCCGCCCAATACGTCCAAAACCGTTAATCCCTATTTTCATCGCCTTTGCTCCTTCGCAAATAGATCGCAGCAGATAGCTCTTATGCTTCGCTCTCGTCGTTCTGACGAGCGAGCAATAGATGGTAGACGAGCAATAATTGTGTTAGCGCGAGAGGGTGGCTGTGTCCCGCTTTTGCCCCTGAATAGTGCCCAATCTCTTCCAGCGAGGCCGCACCACAAGCATCCAGGTGTGCAAGAATGCCGCGTTCGAGCGCTTGTGCAGGTGCGTCTGGAATGGAGCCATCGATCTCCAGATATTCGACGGCACGTCCGTTTTCGCGTCCCAACCATGCGCGCACACAACCGGATTGATCGCGTTCGATAATCTGGCTCAAGTCAGGATGCGGCAAGGTGCCACGCAGCGTCAGACGCACATTGAGATGGGCGTCATCGTCATGGAGGCGCGTTTCATCAGGAAAAAAGGACACAATGATGTCAGCATGATTGCGCTGTGGACGAATATAAGCGGCAGAGTCGGCCTCGCGCATATCCAGTTCGCGCAACACCTCTTGCTCAGTATAGCCACGCTGCGCCATGTCGCGCCGCACTTTCCAGCGTCGTCGCAACAGTTCGGGCGGTTCAAGATAGACGCGCACGCTATAGGCATTGCGCATCTCCTGCCAAGAAAAACCGAGCAGACCTTCCACGATAATAAAAGGATGCGGCATAATGTACTGCGGTGGCCCAAAATCGCCCGTCTTGTGATCGTAGCGCGGCTTGAGAATTGCCTCGCCACCGCGCAAAAGTCGCAGGTGTTGAGCCATCATATCGAGATAATTGCAATCGGGATTGAGAGGCGTGATTGCCAGTTCCTTGCGCTGTTGGCGATTATAACGATGATAGTCATCAGTGCAAAGCACAGCGACCTGTTGCTCGCCGAGAATCTGGGCAATGCCCCGACTAAGCGTGGTTTTGCCTGCCGCACTATCTCCCACGATGCCCAGAATAATCGGGCGCACGGTTGCTCCATATTGTACTGCCATGGTATACTCCACATTTCTTGCGCTGTCTGCCCTGATACAATGTTCTGCTTTTGCGAGGATACATAACCCATGTTATAATAATATCGGGCAACGGGTATAAGAACAAGATATAATTCTCTATGCCTGCTATAGCCTGAAGGTTATATATGAGGCGTGTACAGTGGGTGCAAGAAATGGAGTAAAGCGATGGTCTGGTCACGTTTTGATAGCATCACGATGCGCCAGTTACGCGCTTTTTGTGCCGTCGCACATCATTTGAGCTATACACGCGCCGCCCAGGAACTGGGTTGCCAGCAACCAACCATTTCCGCTCTGGTCGCGGACCTTGAGCGCATCACAAAGCTCACGTTGCTAGAACAGTGGGGCCGCCATATTGCGCTCACCAGCGAGGGCCATGAGTTCTACGCCCACGCGCAATTGCTTGTCGCAGCGACAGACGAAGCGGGACTGGCCTTGGCACAATTGCGTGGTGCGGGTTTAGAAGAGAGTGCCCCATTGCGCGTCGCCGCTGACACGACTATAGGAACATATGTCCTGCCGCACCTGTTGGGCGAGTTTCATCAACAACATCCCCTCGTCAAACTCGACCTGCACGTGGCT
>DAICZM010000145.1 GCA_027311145.1 Ktedonobacterales bacterium | reverse complement strand
TGTTCTCTGTGGAGGAGCGACCTATATTGTTACCAAATTAATACATCCTACTTATCAAGCAACTGCATTTCTTGTTGTCAGCTTTGATACATCTGCTTCTGGTTATGATAATACTTCAGCCGCCCTGGAAGCAGTTCCTACTTATGCTCAACTTATCACTAGCCCTAAAGTTCTCAACCCTGTCATTACACAAAACCCTGGATTGACGCTAAAAACGCTGCTTCCGCTAGTTGTCGTGAAGCCACAGTCCAACACACAGATTATTGAACTGGATATCAGCAGCAAAGACCCCCGCTTAGCAGCACAACTCGCTAACGAGATTGGGCAGAGCTTCGCACAATTCTCGAACACCCAGCTCGCTGCAACTGTTCAAGTCCTTCCCGCGCAGGTTCCTACTGACCCATCGCAACCGAAACCTTCAACGGATGCTCTGATCGGGGCATTGGTGGGGCTTGGTCTCTCTCTCACCCTAATCGTTGCATTTGAATGGCTCGATGATCGGATGGATAATCCTGATGATGTGGAAGAATTATTGCATCAAGAAGCACTCACAGTTATTCCTTTTCTGTCACAACGTGAGCGCGTCAAAAATGCCGAGGACACGCCCCCACTCGCCGAGGGCTGTCGCATTCTCTGTGCCAGCCTCAATGCACTACAAGAGACACAACACTTCAAACTTGTACTGGTCACCAGCGCGTTAGGGGGAGAGGGCAAGAGTACCATTGCGGCCAATCTGGCTTCTTTCATGGCAATGACGGGCAAGCATGTGCTACTGGTTGATGCGGACCTGCGCCATCCCGTGCAAGATCAGCATTTCCAGCTCGACAACCATAACGGTTTATCCAACTCTTTCCTGGAGATGTGGGCACAAGTCGAAGTGGAATTAACCGGGCAAGCCACTGAAATGCCGACTCTGCGCGTCTTAACCGCAGGCGTACTCCCCTCCAACCCATCCGAGTTGCTGCAATCGCAACTGGCTCAACAACTCTTCAAACGCTTTAAAGAAACGACGCAATTCGACTACATCATTTTCGATAGCGCACCGCTGCTACCAGTTGCAGACACACAGATTCTCGCCAGTTACATGGATGCAACGCTCCTGGTAGTTGATATCTCCAAGACCCCACGTAAAACGCTCGTCCGCGCCAAACAACTTCTCCAGCGAGCGCATGCAACGCTCCTCGGCCTTGCTATTAATAAAAGCTACTGGCCCGACTACGGAGATCGCCGTGACTATCTCGGCATTCAGGCCAAGCCACGCGCAGAGATCTCTGTCTCTATTCCAGAGACGCCAGCCACCACCACATCTCCGAATGGGAAGGTCAAGGACGAGGAAATCACAGCCGCATTGCGTCAACCGCATGTGGGAAAAGAGTAATTGTTCATGAAACAACTATTACACGAAAAAATTTCGGCGCGCACGTTGCGTGTGGCAGTCATTGGCCTCGGCTACGTTGGGCTTCCATTGGCTGCCACATTTGCCCAAGTTGGCTTTGATGTGACAGGGATCGATGTTGACCAGAGGAAAGTCGACAGTGCCAACAAAGGCGAAAGCTATATTCCCGATGTCTCTAGCGGCATATTACGCGAACTCGTCAGCACTCAAAAGCTCAAATTTACAACCGACTACTCAATATTAGACGAGATCGACGCCATTAGCATTTGCGTCCCAACACCATTGCGCAAAACACGCGACCCAGATATCTCTTACGTGCTTGCCGCCACACGCCAGGTAGGAGCGCATGTCCATCGCGGACAACTCATCATTCTGGAAAGCACGACCTATCCCGGCACAACAGAAGAGGTACTTCTGCCAGAATTGGAAGCGACGGGGCTACAAGTAGGCCGTGATATCTTTTTAGCTTTCTCACCGGAGCGCATTGATCCCGGCAACGCACACTTCGACACGCACAATACGCCCAAGATTGTAGGCGGCATCACGGCGGATTGTACCGAGCTGGCACAGGCATTTTACAGTGCTGCTATTAAAAGCGTGATACCCGTCTCATCAGCGCGCGTTGCCGAAATGACCAAATTGCTGGAAAACACATTCCGCGCCGTTAATATTGGCCTGGTGAACGAAATCGCGATTATGTGCGAAAAGCTCAACATTAATGTATGGGAAGTTATCGATGCAGCCGCCACAAAACCTTTTGGTTTTATGCGTTTTCTGCCCGGCCCGGGTCTGGGTGGTCACTGTATTCCGGTAGACCCACATTATCTTTCGTGGAAACTCAAAACACTTGACTATACGGCACGTTTTATTGAACTGGCCGCAGAGGTCAACAGCAGTATGCCCCACTATGTGGTCAATAAAATTAGTGCGGCCTTAAATGAGCAACAACGCAGCCTGAATGGCTCCCGTGTCCTTATCCTGGGGGTTGCCTACAAAGCCAATGTGAGTGATGTGCGCGAATCACCCGCGTTAGATATCATGCAATCGTTGCTTAATCAGAAAGTAACGGTGCTATACAACGATGAGTACGTCCCTTCGTTAGCACTAGGCAAACAAACATTTGAGTCTCAGCCCTTCACTGATGAGCTATTACGCGAAGCAGATTGCGTGGTAGTAGTAACCAATCACAGCTATTATGACGTAGCACGCATTGTACGCGAAGCTCGCAGCATTGTCGATACGCGCAATATTGCACGCGATTTCCACGACGATAAAATTGTTCGCTTATAACAAATGATTACCCCATTGATAGAATGGTTTATAGAAGATGTCTCAGCCACTAGAAACAGGGAATAGCCAACCGCTAGGAACGACGACCGGGCGCATGGCCGCTATCCGGCTCAAATCGGCCAATAAGTATATCTTTCGCGCCCTTTTGAGCCTGGCTTCTGCCAACCTGCTTATTCGCGTGATGGGAATGTTGAACCAGATTGTGGTCACAGCACGTTTTGGGCAAGGGGCAGCAATGGATGCCTATTTTGTTGCCTCTGCTCTGCCTACGTTGCTGGCACAACTACTTGCCAGTGCGCTTGAATCGTCCGTTATTCCGGTCTATGCGCGTGTACGCACAAAAGATGGCAGGGAGGCGGCGTCACGTCTCTTTAGCACGCTGCTCAACATTTTATTTGTGAGTATGCTTGTGTTTACGGTGGGCATGCTGCTCTTTCGGCAACAGATGGTTTTCCTCTCGGCTCCCTCGTTAAAAACGTCCTCGCAGGTTTTAGCATTGAGCCTGACACCCTACATTTTTCCGGTTCTGATCTTCATGGTTCTTAACAGTTTCATGGAGTGTTTGCTCAACACAGAAGGTCAATTTGGCTGGCCTGCCTATGCCGGTATGCTCGTGCCATTGACCACTATGAGCTTTGTCTTCGTAGGTGGAAAAACGCAAGGGGTCGTTATGCTCTGCCTCGGCACACTGGTCGGCCAGTTTGTGCAGCTCGCCGTGATTATTATCCGCGCTCACCGCGCCCACATTGTGTATCGACCAACGTTAGATTGGCGCAACCCCGATCTACTTATTATTCTCACAGTTGCCTGGCCCGCCCTCTTTAGTGCGCTCATCAGTCAGGCCAGCCCACTTGTCGATCAGATGTTTGCCTCTTCACTCTCAATAGGCAGCATCGCAGTACTCAATAACGCATTGAAACTCATCAGCGTTCCTGTTGGGGTCATTTTTTCCTCAGTAGGACGCGCAGCGCTACCCTATCTTGCCAGTCAGGCAGCCATGAAAGACATGCGGGCCTTTAAAGGTACACTGCGGCTATACCTTTGGGCTGTCTCAATCGGTACATTGGCCCTGACCGCATTTTTGATTGTGCTGGCTCATCCCATTGTAGAGATTCTCTTTCAGCACGGGGCATTTTCGGAAGCAGATACCACGCGCACGGCGACAACCATGATTGGTTTTGCTATCGGCTTAGCCCCTATGGCGATTGGTTTTATTGTCTCACGGGCCTTCAGCGCGCTCGGGAAGACACGCATACTGATGTATATCACGGTTTTTAGCGTCGCAGCAAACGCCATTTTTGACTACATTTTCGCACGGCTCTGGCAAAGCTTCGGGATCGCTCTCTCGACCTCGGCAGTTTATTTCTGCACAATGTTCATTCTGCTCTTGACACTGCGAGCCGTTATCGGCAAACTCTCGCTCTTCACGCCACCCAGTGAAGTCCTCACCGTCATCTGGAAAATGGGTTTGGGACAATATTATATCAACTGGGTACTCTGGAAAAAAGAATATTTGACATCTTTTCGCTTGCCATATAGCCTCTCTAAAAATATCATCCGTGGGGCAATTATCCTGGGTGTTTTTATCATCGGGATTGCCGGTTCGATCCTCAATTCGCTCTATACGCTACGTGTCGCTTTTGGAGCAATCATTGTACTGGCTTTTCTACGCTATCGCTACTTCTTGTTGATAGTCTGGATTCTGCTCAACGCGTTCATTGGCTCAAACCTGCCGGTTTTCAGCGGGAATAACTTTCTTTCAGGCTTGACTTTGCCAACCATTCTCCTGCTGTTTATCTTACCAACCAAAGATGCCTTCAAACGGATGCCAGCACTGCCCTTCTTCCTGGCCTACGTCGCCTGGGTTTTTCTAGGTATTGGTCTCTCCCCTCTTACCATGAGCCAATTTTTTACCCTCTGGCTGGTAATGGTCGACAGTATTGCCATTAGTGTCCTGACCATCTACGTGGTCACAAGCCGCCAACGCATGCTGTGGGTGATCGATGCCATCCTTGTGCCCGCCGTCTTTATTGCACTCTATGGCATCTATGGCTACTTTGTGAAAAAAAATGGCGTTGTCGACACCACAACATCACTCTTTCGCATCAGCTCGATCTTCGGCAACACGCCACCGACACTGGCCCTTTTCCTTTCGATCATACTGCCCATGTCCATCTATCGCACATTTACGCTCAAGGGTCTCAAGCGCATTCCTAGCATTCTCGTTGTCCTGCTCTTACTCGCAACTCTCGGCTTAACCTTTGACCGTGCGGCACTGATCAGCGTACCCGTCAGTATCGTCGTCATGATTATCTTCCTGCCCTCGCGCAGATTACGCCTGAGCATGATCGGTGGCGTACTCACAGTAGGCGCACTAGCCGTACTCTTCATGCTGTTTAGCAATACGAACTTCTTCCAACGCTTCCTAAACGCCGATGTCTCAACACTCAATGGGCGCACCTATCTGTGGGCCGCCATTATCGATAATTTTGACCCGGCAAAACTGCTCGGCAATGGTCTCAAAGCATCTGATGCACTGCTTGCCAGTCTCCATGTTGGCGTAGGGCGCGGCATCATCGCCACAGCCGCGCACAATATTTTCTTAGAGACGCTCTACGATCACGGCATGATTGGCCTCTTGTTCTTGATCCTCACATTTATCGCATTCGCCATTTCGCTGCTACGCAAAGTGCGCTCCGCCTCATCGGACTACCGTATGTTGCTGGCAATGGCATTGGCAATCTTTTTTAACGTCGTTGTGCAATCCATTGAGTCTAATGATTTTTGGAATCCCAGCGTAGGAATCTATTTCTGGATTCTGATGGCACTCCCCTTCGCGAGCTACTGGTTCACATCAGCCAGCAACACACACAGTAGTGCCGCCATCCAAACAGATGCGACGACAGAGCAGCAAGAACTGCAAAAACAAGCAATACTGGTATAAAGAAAAAGGAGCTTCTCGGTGCAAAACCGTTTACGTATATGTATGATTGCCTTCATGTTTGCTCCCTTCGTGGGAGGTGCAGAAGCACGCGCAGAAAAGCAAGCACGCCAGTTGATGGCACAAGGGCACAACGTGACGATGGTTACGTTGCGCCATGATAAACGCTGGAAAAAAACGGAAATGCTGAATGGGCTGCCCATCGTGCGCGTTGGCGGCCTCTATAATAGGCAGGGCATTCTACGCATCGGTAGGTTGGGACATCTCCCCATTGATCTGCTGATGTTCCTCACACTCTGGCGTTTGCGCCATCGTTTCGATGTCCTACACTCCTTACAGCTCTCACCGCTAGCAGCAGTCGCAACCCTTGTCGGGAAGCTTGCCAAAAAACCTGTTGTGATCAGCATCCCTAGTACTGGCCCGGGCAAAAAGCAGCAGGCAGAAGATGCAACACTGATGGCTGATACGCTCACACAGACCGCTTTCTTAAAAATCGCCTTCAAAGACATCGTTGTGGGTGATATCGCCTATTTATCTCAATCAGCCCTCGGCGGCAATGCGATTGTTCGCTATCTGAAAAAATCACAGGCATTCTATCAGGTATTGAGTAGTCGCAGTTTTCCCTATATGCTGGCCAACGGCTTTCGACGTGACAAACTCGTGTTGATTCCCAACGGTGTCGATGCCACAAAGTTTCAGCCCGCACCAGAGCTGCGCCCAGACCCAACGCAGGCCGAACGCACGATACTCTGTGTTTCACGCCTCCAATATCCAAAGGGCGTTGACGTTCTCCTCCATGCCTGGGGACGCATGATGCATGCATCAGCCGAGTGGCGCACCCATCTTAAGCCGAAATTATTGATTGCGGGCGAGGGTCCTCTGCAAGCGCAATTGGAACGGATGGTAACAGAACTGGATATACAAGAAAGCGTTGAGTTTCTCGGCCTGCAACGCAATGTCATTCCTTTACTTCAGCGCGCCTGGGGCTTCGTATTACCGTCACGTTGGGAGGGCATGCCCAATGCTCTCTTAGAAGCGATGGCCATTGGGTTGCCCTGCGTGGCAACGCGAGTCAGTGGCAGCGAAGATATCGTCAAAGATGGCATCAATGGCCTATTGGTTGAACCAGAAGAGGCGCATGAGTTGGCGCAGGCACTCCGCCGCCTCATTGAAGATACCGAGTTGGCGCAACAACTCTCACAAGAGGCCCGCGCAACAATCTTACGCGATTATCAATTGCAGCGCATTGTCGAGCAATGTGTCGCGCTCTATCGCCATGCATTGGGTCAGGACACAGAGATACAGACATTGGAATTAGAAGAGGTACACAAATGAGCGGACTACCACGCATTTATGTGGCCATTACGACTTTTTATCCGCTCGTTGGCGGTGCAGAAACGCAAACATTAGCCCAAAGTCAACTGTTACGCTCACGGGGCTATGATGTGCAGGTTATCACCTTCCGCCATAGCCATGCATGGCTAGCGCACGAAGAGGTACGCGGTGTGCCAGTGCAACGCATTGCTGGTCGTTTATTAGGTCGACGCGAACGCTGGCCCCGTCTGCTTCAGCGATTTGCCTATCTGCTAGCAATGTTTGTTATGACATGGACACTCTGGCAACAGCGCAAAAACTACGACATTTTGCAGATTTGCCAATTCAACTTGCTGGTCTTGCCACTAGCATTCATCTGCCGCATTACAGGCAAGCCAATGACTATTGTCGTCATCAGCGCGGGAGCCGGCAAGCCAACCAAGACCACGGAGCCAGCAAAATTGTTGGCTGGCCCTTTAGACCCAACAACACCCTGGTTACAGGTCGATGGTCAAACGTGGATTGACGGCGATCTCTATGGCCTCGAAAAGGCGGGGCCACTCGTCGTACAGTTCATGCGCTCTCAACTGCGCCACATGGGCAGCGTCGTTATTGTACTAAGTACGCGTATGCAACGCTACCTGATTGAGCATCATTTCTCATTACCCGGCACGCGGCTGGTCCCCAATGGCGTTGATATCACACGTTTTTATCCCGTTCCGCCAGCAGATGAGCGTGCGCATACCGTTGTCTGCGTCTCCAAATTACGTTATGAAAAGGGCATTGACGCGCTACTACAGGCATGGCGACTCGTCCACGAGCAGATACCCACGGCGCGCCTGCTGCTGGTAGGGAGTGGCCCCATTCAGCCCCAACTCACACAACTGGCAGAAGCACTCAATGTACGTGAAAGCATTGAGTTTGCCGGTCTTCAGAGCGATGTTCCCGCACAATTCCATAGAGGCACAATCGCGATCTTGCCCTCTCGCTGGGAGGGGATGCCAAACGCGCTCCTCGAAGGAATGGCTTGCGGCATGGCCTGCGTGGCAACACGAGTCAGTGGGAGCGAGGACTTGATTCAAGACGGTGAGAATGGTTTGCTGGTCGAACCAGACGACTATGAGCAGATGGCAAACGCGCTGCTTACGCTCTTGCACGACCCTACACTGGCACAACGGTATGGGCAAGCAGCACGCGCAACCGTCGAAGAACACTATACGCTGGAACAAGTTATTGATATGTATGGCGCAATTTATCACTCCATCACAAAGCATAACGACCTGAGCAGCAAACAGATCGCTTCTGAACGCTCACCTGTAACCCAGTAGGGCTTAACCGAAAGGATGAAGATTCCTGGTATGTGTGGAATAGCCGGATTTATTGATAAGAAGCAGTATCACGAGGATGCAGAGCATCTACTTGATGCGATGTGCAAGATTATCCGCCATCGTGGGCCTGACGATCAGGGCATGTGGCTTGGTGATGGGGTCGCACTTGGCATGCGCCGCCTCTCCATTATTGACCTCTCAGGTGGGCATCAGCCTATCTCAAATGAAGATCAGAGTATTCAGATCGTTTTCAATGGTGAAATTTATAACTATCAAGAACTACAAAAAGAGCTAAAAGCCCGTGGACATCAGTTTCGCACCAGTAGTGATACTGAAGTCATTGTACATGCCTATGAGGAATTTGGTGACTTGTGCGTACAACGGTTACGCGGGATGTTTGTTTTCGCGCTCTGGGACAGAAAACGGCAACGTCTGCTGGCAGCACGCGACCGCTTTGGGAAAAAACCATTTAACTATTATTGGGATGGGCAACGCCTGATTTTCGGTTCTGAAATCAAATCTATTCTCGAAGCCGGTATGCCACGCGAGATCAATGCGCAAGCTCTCGACGAATATCTGCTCTACCGCTACGTGCCGACGCCACAAACCATGTTCAAAAACATTATGAAACTGCCGGCTGCCCATATACTGATTTACGAACAGGGCACCATTCATACACAACGCTACTGGGAATTGCCGTTCACACCCACCTGTGAAGACGATGAAGAGACAGCCCTCGCACGCATCCGCACACTGCTCAAAGAAGCGACGCGCATTCGCCTGATGAGTGAAGTGCCGTTAGGAGCATTTCTCAGCGGTGGTACCGACTCAAGTATCGTCGTGGGACTGATGAGCCAGATGATGTCCCAGCCTGTCAAGACGTTTTCGATTGGTTTTGAAGAAGACACCTATAGCGAACTCCCCTACGCACGTGCGGTCGCTCGCCACTTTAAGACCGATCATCGCGAATTTATTGTCAAATCAGACCTCGTTACCGTGCTTCCGCAACTAGTCTGGGCCTTTGATGAACCCTTCGGTGATTCATCAATGCTCCCCAGCTATTATGTCTCTAAATTGGCACGTGAGCACGTCACGGTCGTCTTGACCGGTGACGGCGGCGACGAAATATTCGCGGGCTATCAGCAGTACCGCCGCGAATATTTGCTGCACCGCGTGCCAACACCCATACGTGATACACTCGGCATTGCCAGCGCATTTCTGCCAGAGGGTATACGCGGCAAACAACGCCTCGCCACATGGCGGCGCGATGCTGGAACACGTAGCATCGAGGCATTTATGCTCTTCCCTGATTATCCACGCCTCGCTCTTTATACACCAGAATTTTACGAGCGTGTGCGCGATCAAAATCCTTTCGAGCGACACCTCAGTCTCTACCGTGCGCACCCACACCTGCATCCCAGCGCACGCATGCAATACGTCGATACACAAACATATCTGGCAGACGACATTCTGGTGAAAGTCGATAAAACCAGTATGCTCAATTCTATCGAGACACGCGCTCCCCTCCTCGATCATATGCTGGCAGAATACGTCACCGCACTGCCAGCCAGCATGCGTATGCGCAAAGGGAAGCAGAAACATCTTCTCAAGAGAATTGCGGCTGAAATGTTGCCAAGCGAAGTGTTGAATCGTCCCAAGCAGGGCTTCTCGATTCCGCTCTCACATTGGTTCCGCCATGATACGAACAGCTATGCACACGATGTTCTTGGCTCGCAGCGGGCACGTCAGCGTGGCATTTTTCAGCCGGACTTTCTGCAAACCCTGCTGCAAACAGATGACAAATGGGAGTACAATCAGGAAACTGCGACCCTGCGGTCTTTGCGCGGTTCCAGCGAAGTGGATAGGGCAAATAACTTCCTGACACTTTTGCTCCGGATCAAGCGTCAAACAGTGGGCAGGCGCAGGGG
>DAICZM010000144.1 GCA_027311145.1 Ktedonobacterales bacterium | reverse complement strand
CGTATGCACCGCCGCCGGGTCCGGTCAGCAAAACCTGGTATTTTGCGGAGGGACGGGTGGGAGCGGGTTTCAAAGAATTTCTGACTATCGAGAATCCTGACCCGATTAACGATTGTGCGGTGACGTTACAATACCTGCTGGATAATGGTAGAGGGCCAGTGAGCAAGACCATTGCTGTTTCGCACGCTACCCGCGTGACGGAGTCAGTCAATGATGATCTGGGCGTGCCCTATAATGTGGCGACGGGTGTTTCTGTCTCGACGATTGCGAATGTGAACACCGCCCCCATCTGTAATGGTGTGGTGATTGAGCGGCCCATGTACTTTGCATGGCACGGTGTGAATAGTGGCAGTGATGTCGTGGGCGCAACGCATCTGGGTACAAACTTTTACTTCGGGGATGTGCCAACCGGTGCAGGCTATGCCTCGTTTATCACCGTTCTCAATCCGCCCGGCAATCAACCCGCAACCGTGAGTGCAACCTATTACCTCGGTGGCAGGGTGGTTGGCAATGTGCAGACCATTACGGTACAACCGGGAACACGTGGGACTATCGCACCCGCCGCTGCTGGTTTGCCAACGCACGTTGCGGCAATTGTCAGTTCAACGCAACCGGTATTAGTAGAGCGGCCTACGTACTTTAGCAATGTTGCGGCTGGCAATGCACAAACTGTGACTGGCGCCGCTTCCGTTGTAGGCGTGCAGACACTTTCTAATGATTGGCTTTTTGCTGAAGGCTACACCGGTGGTCACTTCCAGGAGTATCTGGTCATTTCCAACCTGGATACGACCGCGAACACGACTGCGCATGTGACGATTACCATTGAATATGACACTGGCACAAATCAGACCTTTACCGTCCCTGTCAATACGCTCGATCAGGTGATCTGGAATGTAAACCAGAATACCTCCGCTGGTAATATTTCCGCGGAAGTGACCTCGACGGGCGCGAATATCGTGGTAGAGCGTGAACTCTACTTCCAGTACAATCATGCCGAAACAGTCAGCAATGGTTTCCGTGTGGTTGGGCAAGGGGTGACTGATGTGATTGGGCAGGTCGGACCGGCTGCTATCAGTGCCTATACGTTTGCTGAAGGTTACAGCAACAATGGCTATAACGAATGGTTAACCTTGCAGAATCCAACGGCGACCGACGAGACGATTAGCGTAACAATGGTCAATGGCTATGGACGTGTTTATAAACCAGCACCCTTCCTGGTTCACGCGCACAGTCGCTACACAGTGGACGTGACAGCCCTGGTCCTACAATCTATGGTGCAACCCGGCAACGATCATCGGGGGTATGAGGTGTCGATGACCGTGCTGACCAACACCGCAGGGGCGTACTTTGTGGCAGAACGCCCGATGTACTGGAACACTGGCACAGGTCCTGGTGGAACAGTTGGTGGCTCCGACGTAATCGGCTATACGGGGGCGTAGCACTCTGTTGATACCCATAGGGATGTATCTGACATTTGTTCCTATGGGTATCAACAATTTTTCACGCATCCAATGGTTTTATTCTATGCGAGACCAAGCTTTATGTTTCTTTTAACATTCTGGCAATTGATGATGTAGATGTTTCGCACACTGTATCGCAAATGTGTTCAGCTGATGGCAGCATGCCTTGACAAAACAACTTATTCCATGTTATAACCATAAATGTGAAACAACTGCATAGCTAAAAGCTGTGACGGGATGAGTAACAGGATATGTTCCTTGCAGAGAGTGAGCGATTGCTGAAAAGCTCATAGGTAAACACCCTGTGAATAAGAACCCTGACGCTGTGAGAAGAAATTGCCACGTGCAAGCGTGCGAAACTAGAACTCACCGGATGCCTCCGTAATTGGGTGTAACGTGTAATGATAACGTCTCATATAGTTATCATGTACATACCGAGGTTACTATCGAGAGATAGCAACGAACAAGGGTGGTACCACGAAAGATGCACAAGTTGCTCTTCGTCCTTTCACGAAAGGATTGAAGGGCTTTTTTATTTGCCTGAATATCTTATCTCACAATCCTATGAAGAATGTAAAGGCTATGACGGGACGAGTAGCAAGCCCTGTTCCATCCAGAGAGTGAGCGGTAGCTGGAAAGCTCACATGTGAACCCTTGCGAAGAAGAACCCAGAGGCCACGAGAAGAAATCGTTGCGCGCAAGCGTGCGAGATTAGAACTCGTCGGATGCCCCCGTAATCGGGCGTGACGTGTCTTACAGCAGAGTTCAATGCAGGCACGTGCCGAGGTGGTTAGCGCGAGTTGACCGCGAATGAAGGTGGTAACACGAAAGCGAGCGTAACGCTTTTCGTCCTTCCCAATGTGAAGGATGAAAGGCGTTTTTTAGTGGCAAAAATAGCAATGCAAAAGGAGTACACGCAGATGGCACAGGTAACACAGGTCGCGCAGTGTCCCGAATGTGAGGCCGAGGTTTCAGTTCAAGGCTTGATGGTTGGAGAGATTATCTACTGCCCTGACTGCAATGCCGAGTTGGAAGTGTTGAATGTTGAGCAACCTACTGTGGGCTTGGCCCCACAGGTAGAGGAAGACTGGGGAGAATAAGACGATGCGACTGGCTATTCTCACGTCACGAATTCGCGTAGAAGAAAAATTGTTGATAGAGGTACTGAAACGACGCGCAATTGACTTTGAGATCATTGATGATGGCGAATTGCTGTTTGACCTGACGCAGATGCCGGAGCGTTGGCGCGCTTTTGACGCTGTGTTGTGCCGAAGCGTGAGTCAATCGCGTGGGTTAGCCGTGTCGCATGTGCTAGAGCATTGGGGTCTTCCCGTTTTTAACACAGCGGCGGTCACGGCTCTGTGCAATGACAAACTGCTGACGACGTTGGCATTGCTGCGAGCTGGTGTTCCCACGCCACGCACGATGCTTGCTTTTGATGAGTCGCATACGATTGAGGGCATTGAGCAGCTTGGCTATCCGGTAGTTCTCAAGCCTATCACGGGTTCTTGGGGGCGTCTGCTGGCGCGCATCAATGACCGTGACGCGGCTGAGGCCGTCGTGGAGCATCAAGAGACGCTCGGTTCTTATCAGCACCATGTTCACTATGTGCAGGAGTATATCAACAAACCACAACGCGACATTCGTGCATTTGTTATCGGCAATCGTACTATCTGCGCGATCTATCGCAGCAGTGAGCATTGGGTTACCAATACAGCACGTGGAGCGGTGACGGCGAATTGTCCCGTAACGCCTGAACTCGACGAATTGTGCGTGCGTGCGGCGCAAGCAGTTGGCGGAGGCATCCTGGCAATTGATGTGTTGGAGGATGCCGAGCGTGGTTTCCTGGTCAATGAGATCAATGCGACAATGGAGTTTCGCAACAGTATTGCACCAACAGGTGTCGATATTCCCGATGAAATGCTCGCATACGTTGTCCAACAAACGCTAGGGACGCGCTTCAGCCCATCCACTGACGCTGATCTCTTGTGTCCAGTACGTGAAGAGGTGCTGCGATGAGTCGTGTACGTGTGGCAATTGTGGGCGGTTCTGGCTATACAGGCGGCGAACTGGCGCGGTTACTGCTCTTTCACCCACAGGTTGAGTTGACGCAGGTGGCATCGAATGGTCATGCGGGGCAATATTTGCATAGCATGCATCCCAATCTACGCAAGCTTTCAAGCATAAAAATGTGTCATCCCGACGACCTGACACCGTGTGACGCAATACTGCTGTGTCTACCACATGGCGTCTCAGCGGGCGTGATTGATCGCTATCGCCAACTTGCCCCACGTGTGATTGATCTCTCTGCCGACTTTCGTCTGCGTTCAGCCTCGCTATACGAGCGGTGGTATGGCGAGGAGCATGCGGCTCCGCAGGTGTTAAGCGAGAGCGTCTATGGTCTGCCTGAGCTGCATCGTGCCGAGCTGGCCGAGGCAACACTAGTGAGTGGGACCGGCTGTATGGCGACAGCCGCTATTCTGGCCCTTATCCCACTCTATCGAGCAGGTTTGGTTGATTTGCAGATGCCGCTGGTTGTGGACGCAAAAGTTGGTTCATCGGCTGCGGGTGCGACGCCAAGCCAGGGCAGTCATCATCCAGAGCGCAGTGGAGCAGTTCGCTCGTTCCAACCAACGGGTCATCGCCATACCGCCGAATTGATCCAGGAATTGGGTGGCGTCACTGGTGAGAAACAGCTCCAGCAGCGCATTGCCTTCTCCGCGACCTCGGTAGAACTGGTGCGTGGCATCTTGGTGACGGCACAGGTTTTCATGCGCGAACGCCTTGACGAGCGTGCGCTTTGGCGGGCCTATCGCGAGGTTTATCAGCGAGAACCATTCATACGCATCGTCAAGGAGCGCAACGGTGTCTATCGCTACCCAGAGCCGAAAATCCTGGCAGGCAGTAACTATTGTGATGTTGGTTTTGAACTAGACGCAGAGCAGCAGCGTGTGGTTGCCATTTCGGCCCTCGACAACCTGATGAAAGGCGCGGCTGGCAACGCAGTGCAGGCATTAAACTGTATGTTTGGTTGGGATGAGACACTGGGGTTAACATTCCCCGGTCTTCACCCTGCGTGATAAGGAGAGAAGAACATGACGCTTGTTGTGAAAATTGGCGGGGGTGCAGGAGTTGCCACAGCCGCGATTGTACAGGAAATTGCCACACTGGTTGCACGTGGAGAGCAGGTAGTTTTGTTACACGGTGGTTCGGACTTGACCAACACGCTTTCAGCACAGCTTGGGCATCCAGCGCGTATGATTACCTCTCCGAGTGGCATGGTCAGTCGCTATACCGATAGCGAAACGCTGCGTATCTATGCGATGGCGGTTGCGGGCCAGATCAATACCGAACTGGTTGCACACTTGCAGCAGCAAGGCGTCAATGCGATTGGTTTAGCGGGCGTGGATGGACGCTTAATGGTTGCACGGCGCAAAGCGGTCGTGCGTTCGGTCACGGAAGATGGACGCACGCAAATCCTGCGCGACGATCACACGGGACAGATCGAACAAGTCAATGCAGCACTGGTGCAGACATTGCTCGATCTGGGCTATACGCCCGTCATTGCACCCTTGGCTTTGAGCCACGAGGGTGAGCGTTTGAATGTGGATGGTGACCGCGCTGCTGCCGCTATTGCTTCGGCACTGCATGCCGATACGTTGGCAATTATGACGAATGTGCCCGGCCTGCTTGCCAATCCTGCTGATATCACCACGCTGATTGAGAATATTCCTGCTGATGCGCTGGACGAATATATGCACTATGCAAAAGGACGGATGCGCAAGAAACTGCTGGGAGCACAAGAGGCCTTGAGCGGTGGTGTCTCGCGTGTGTGCATTGGGAGCCAGTCGTTGCGCTCTGTCTTGAATGGTGTGGGTACAACGATTTTGACGCGCTCATTGGTTGGGACGGCAAGCGAAAGGAGCCATAGATGACCACATCGGGAGCGATGAATGCGATTATCGAACAAGAACAGCTCTATACGAGCGGTGTCTATGGCAAGCGACCTGTGGCTATTGTGCGCGGAAGCGGCGCGACGGTCTGGGATGCCGATGGGCACGAGTACATCGATTGTACGGCAGGGTATGGGGTAGCGAATATTGGGCACGCGCATCCAGAGGTTGCTGCTGCTATTGCAGCGCAAGCGCAACGCCTGATGACCTGTCCCGAAATGTTTTACAACGACGTGCGCGCTGATTTCTTGCAACGCTTGGCACAGATCACGCCAGCGGGCCTTGAGCATATCTTCCTTTGTAATAGTGGTACGGAGGCGATTGAGGGCGCGATCAAATTTGCGCGGCTCGCCACAGGGCGCACGGGCGTCCTCGCCACCTTGCGTGGTTTTCATGGACGCACGATGGGCGCGCTTTCTGCCACGTGGGAGCCACACTATCGCGAGCCATTTATGCCGCTCATGCCGAATTTTAGCCATGTGCGCTACAACGATCTGGCGGCTGCGGAAGCCGCGATCAGTGCGGAGACGGCAGCCGTGATTGTTGAAATTGTGCAGGGTGAGGGCGGCGTGCATGTTGGCACGGAAACATACTTGCAAGGGTTGATGCAGTTGTGCCGTGAACGCGGCGCGCTGCTGATTATCGATGAGGTACAAACGGGCTTTGGGCGCACGGGCCGTCTCTTTGCCTGCGAACAGTATGGTTTGCAGCCGGATATTTTGTGTCTGGCCAAATCGCTCGCTGGCGGTATGCCGATGGGAGCGGTTTGTCTTGGCCCACGAGTGATGGAGAGTGGGCGCATCACAAAAGGTGTCCATGGCAGCACGTTTGGTGGCAACCCCTTAGCCTGTGCTGCTGCGCTAGCAACGTTGACTATTCTGACACGCGAGGCGTTGTCGGAGCGGGCGGCACGGCTTGGGGCAATGGCATTAGAGCGTTTGCGCGCTATGCATGCGCCGCTTATTCGTGAGGTGCGTGGCCTGGGCCTGCTGATCGGGATTGAAATTCGTCAGCGTGTGCAACCGTATCTGGAGGCACTTGCGGCGCGTGGCGTATTGGCCTTGCAAGCAGGTTCTAACGTTATTCGCCTGCTCCCACCGCTTGTTATCAGTGAAGAGCAACTGATGCACGTTCTCGATGTGATTGAAGAGGTACTGACCACTGGTGTCGCGTCTGCGGCACGCACGCATAAGAGTGTCATTCAGCTTGAAACGCCGCAAATAACGCCGGAGCGGGCGGTCGCTTTGCTACAGAGCATGCTCAACATTCCGAGCTATTCCGGGCAAGAAGTCGCGTTAGCACATTTTATGGTGCAACAAGCACGGGAAATGGGTTTACATGCTGCTGTCGATGAAGCCGGCAATTTCATTGCCAGCACACACGAGGTGATTACTGAGGCGCAACCAGTCGTTTTGTTGGGGCATATGGACACGGTGCGTGGCACAATTCCTGTGCGCATTGAGGATGGTCTTCTTTATGGGCGCGGAGCAGTGGACGCAAAGGGACCGCTAGCAGCCTTTGTGTGTGCAACGGCGCGCCTTGCTCGTGCTGGCAGTGTGCAACGTCCGGTCGTCATTGTAGGAGCGGTCGAGGAGGAATCTGCAACCTCACGCGGGGCGCGCGCTGTCGTCAATCGCTATCAGCCGTTTGCCTGTGTGATAGGTGAGCCAAGTGGTAGCCAGGCTGTGACGATTGGCTATAAGGGCCGTCTGCTGGTCGAGTGTCATGTGACACGCCCCATGAGCCATAGCGCGGGCAATGAACAGCATAGTACGGAGATCGCGGCTGCGTTCTGGGAGCGTGTACGTGTGCATGCCGAGCAATGGAACAGCGCACATGCCGCCAATTCCGCCTTTGCCTCGCTGATGCCCTCGCTACGTAGCATCACCAGCGACCATGCTGAAGGTATTGATGAACGGACCGACCTACTGATCGGCTATCGCCTGCCACCGACATATGCTATAGCCGTCCTGCGCTCGCAGTTAGAAGAGTGGGCGAACGAGAGCGGTATAGAGATCAGCTTTTCGGGCGAGGAGGCACCTTTCCAGACAACACGCACGACAACGCTAGCGCGTGCATTTATTCGCGCAATTCGTGCAACGGGCTACCAAGCAACCTTTAAATACAAGACAGGAACTTCGGATATGAATGTGGTTGGGCCGGTCTGGGGCCAGCATATTGTTGCTTATGGTCCTGGTGACTCGCGTCTTGACCATACACCACAAGAGCATATTCGCTTGGATGAGTATGTTCACGCGCTAGACGTGCTTGAACAGGTATTACGTGAAATGACATTTATACCGGCAGCGCAGCAGGTAGTAGGGACGCGACTCATCGCGTCTGTTGAGGAGCGTGTGTGATGCAATCAGTTGCTATTCTTGACTCAACCCTGCGCGAGGGCGAACAGTTTACGAATGCATATTTTAGCAATGAGCAGCGTTTTATGGTTGCACGTATGCTAGATGCACTGGGCGTCCCATTGATTGAAGTGCCTTCGCCGATTGCCTCGCCAGAGACACGTGAGGCCGTTGAGGCTCTGTGTGCATTACGGCTTAATGCGCGCTTCCTTGCCCACGTGCGCTGTGTCGAAGCGGACGTAGAGGCCGCGCTGGCCACTTCTGTCGATGGTATTAACCTGTTCTATGGCACATCGAAAGAACTACGTGCCTTCAGCCATGGACGGCAGATTGAACAAATGATTGCCGATGCCGTGCCGCTGATTCGCCGCATTCGTGCCGCTGGTCGCTATGTGCGCTTCTCTGCCGAGGATGCCTTTCGGAGCGATCTGGTAGACCTGCTGACCATTTTTGATGCCGTGGTCGAGGCGGGCGCACAGCGTATCGGCTTGCCCGATACGGTCGGGATTGCCACACCCCGTCAGGTTGAACGCCTGGTTCACCTATGTACGGAACGCTATCCGCAGGTAGGTATTGAGTTTCACGGACATAACGATACCGGTTGTGCGATTGCCAATGCCGTTGCTGCCCTGGAAGCGGGCGCAGACTGTGTGGATGTGACTGTGATGGGCATTGGTGAGCGCAACGGGATTACCTCGCTTAGCGGTTTGATTGCGCAGTTGTATATTCATCACCCTGAGCAATTGGCGGGCTATGACCTGACGCAACTGGCCCCGCTCGACCAATTTATGGCACGCTGTCTTAACCTGCCTATTCCATTTAATATGCCAATTACCGCCAGTAGTGCTTTTACGCACCGCGCGGGTATCCATACCAAAGCTGTATTGCAAAATCCACGTGCCTACGAGATTCTCGATCCGCGAGATTTCGGGCTATCTCGTCAGGTTGATCTTGGCTCACGTTTCACCGGACGGCATGCCGTTGGCCATCGTGTGGCCATGCTGGGTCTGCACCTGAGCAACGATGAGATCACCGTTTTGACGCACGCCCTGAAAGCCCGTGCCGAACGTGGTTCACTCTCTCAAGAAGAGGTTGACGTCTTTATTCAAGACTGGTGTCTGACATCACCCACCAACAAATAAACACTTTCATTCTCCGCACTCACGTGCGTGCAGGGGGGGAGTTTGTCGAAATTTTCATGTAAAAAGAGTAATAGTATATTTTGTGTAGATAAGAAAGGGAACACGAGCATTGGAACGCTAGCTGAAGAGATTTTTAGTCACAAACTGGGACGTACCGTTGAGCAGGGTGAGACCATTGTGGTTGATGTTGATCGCGTGATGAGCCATGATACGACAACGCCGCTGGCAATGCAGGCTTTTCGTAAACTGACTGGTCCTAGTGGTGGGCGTGTGTTTGACGCAAAACGCTCGCATATTGTCTTTGACCATATTATTCCTGCCGCGACGATTGCCGCAGCAACATTACATCGAGACATTCGCACGTTCGCCCAGGAACAGGATATCTCGATTTTGCAGGAGGGTATCTGCCATCAGGTGATGCCGGAACATGGCTATATTATCCCCGGGGATGTGATTGTGGGCGCGGATAGCCACACCTGCACCTATGGGGCGCTTGGTGCTTTTGCAACTGGGATGGGTTCAACCGATATTGGTGTGGCCTATGCAACGGGACGCACGTGGTTTCGCGTTCCTGCGACGATTAATGTGCATATGACGGGCAAACTGTCGCATGGTGTCTATGCCAAAGATGTGACATTGGACATGGTCCGGCGTATTGGCGTCGATGGGGCGAACTACCGCGCATTGGAATACACGGGTGAAGTGATCGAGGGCATGTCGGTGAGCGAGCGTTTCACCTTCTGCAATATGGCAATCGAGATGGGCGGCAAAGCGGGCTTGATTGCTGCTGATGAGACGACTCGTGCCTGGCTACATGGGCGCACTGAGCGTGAGTATCCGATGTTGCAGGCACATAACCCACGTTATGAGCGCGTGGTTGAAATTGATGTCTCACATCTCCAACCCTCAGTTGCTTGTCCGCCAGATGTCAATAATGTTGTGCCAGTTTCTGAGGTTGAGGATATTCAGATCGATCAGGTGTTCCTGGGTACCTGCACAAATGGACGACTGGACGATCTCGCTATCGCGGCTGAAATTCTGCGTGGCAAAACCATTCACCCGCGCACACGCATGGTTGTTATTCCTGCTTCACGTACAGTCTATCTGGAAGCGATGCGTCTTGGCTATCTGGAAATCTTCGCGCAGGCGGGGGCCTCGGTTGGCACACCCGGTTGTGGGCCGTGCATTGGCCGCCACTTTGGGGTATTGGCTCCGGGCGAGCGTGCATTGACCACCATGAACCGCAACTTTACCGGACGTATGGGTGACCCCACCTCTGAGATTTACCTGGGCAGTCCCGCCACCGTTGCGGCAACCGCTCTGACTGGACATATCAC